>NZ_PYIA01000035.1:0-40845 GCF_013265645.1 Sphingopyxis sp. BSNA05
TACCACAGCTGCTGGCCTGATCCGTAAGTCGCTGGATGACGGGCTGGGCAAGATGCAGAAACTGGATGATGTCGGTGGCGCCGCCTACAAGAATCTCGAGCAGTTGCGCGAACATCTGCCGGTGGTGATCAACACAGCGAAGGATGTGACCAACCAGATCGGCAATGCCGGACGCACCGCCCAGACCGAAATGTCGGCGATGGTTGCCACGCTCAAGAAAATCGGCGAAGTCGGCACCGCGGCCGAGCAAAGCCTCACCGCCCTGACCGGCAAGTCCACCCGGTCGGTCGAAAATCTTGCCGTCGAGGCCGAACGGATCAAGGCCAGCCTCACCGAGCAGTTGCAGGAAGCAGAAGCCGGATCGAACCAGCTGGCGACCCTGATGCGGAAAACCACGGCGGAAACCGTCGATGCCATCCACAAGACGCGAGCGCAGCTTGCCACCGAGGCTTCGGAATCCGCATCGGCGATGCGCGCTGACCTGGATGCGCTGGAAACCGCGTTGGCAAGCGCGGGAAAAATCGCCGACGAGGAAGAAGTCCGGCTAAAAACCCTCGCCGAGACGCTCGATCGAAACATCACCGACATTGCCGAGAATCTCGCAAATCTGGACAATGAAAGCGGTGACAAGACCGCCAAGCTGGCCTTTGCCATGACCGCCATGGAGCAGAATAGCGATGCTCTGAAACAGTCTCTGGAAAGCGGCTATGCCGTGGCTGACGGGATGATCGAGCGGATGGAGAAATTGCTCGTCGCGCTCGACAGCAGCGCCCGGGAAATGGACGAGACCCTGCCGACGGCTTTCGAACGGGTATCGGAAAAATCGCAGGAAAGCTTGTCGCTGTACAGCCAGATCGCCCGCGAAGCTCGCAAGGCACAGGAAGATGCCGGCAGGGTTGCCCAGCAGGTGGCCCAGACCGACCATTCGATCACCAAACAACAGGAACTGCTGGGCAAATTGCGCGACAAGGGTGAAGATACCAGCACATCGCTGGTCGCACAGATCGACGATATTGCTAAGGCCATAGAGACCGTGCGCGAACAGAATGAATCGCTGGCCGAAAGCGCGGGCGAGAAAATGATCAGCGCGCTGCTGCGAGTGAAAGAGACCGCCAAGCAGGCTTCCGAACATTCGCGCCAGGCGCTCGAGAATTCTATCGCGGGTTCAACCGAAACATTCGAAAAATGAGCGAAGAGGCGCTGAACCGGATCATCGACGACAAGATCGCCTCGATTGCTCCGAAGCTGGAACAGGCGGTTTCGAGCGCGGTGGTGACGACCCAGTCGACCGCTGCGCATCTCACCGATCAGCTGGCGGCGATCGAGGACATGACCACCAAGCTGGAACAGCGCATCCTCTTCGCCCGGGAAAAGGCCGAGCAGAGCAGCGACGAGAATTTCACCCGGCGGGTGGCGCAGCTTACGGAATCGCTCAATTCCATCTCGATCGATGTCGGGAAAATCCTGTCGAACGATGTTACCGACACCGAATGGGCGGCCTATCTGAAAGGCGATCGCGGCATCTTCACGCGGCGGGCGGTTCGCCTGCTCGACAACCGGGAAGTACGCGAAATCCTTGCCCAATATTCGGGTAATGACGAATTCCGCGAACATGTGAACCGCTATATCCACGATTTCGAGGCGATGCTGCGCGGCGTGCTCGCCACCCGTGACGGCAGCGCGGTCAGCGTGACCCTGCTGTCATCAGATGTCGGCAAGCTCTATGTGGCGCTGGCCCAGGCAATCGAGCGCCTGCGCAACTAGCATCGGTCGCCTAGCGCATCCGCTCCCGGCTGTTGAAAATATCGATCGTGTCGAGCGTGATCCAGCCATTGGCATAGTTGAGATAGAATAAGCCAAAAGCCGCCGTCGCCAGCAAGGTGGTCATCAGCAACACGCGCAACGGCCGGAAATTGGCCGGCGCTCCGTCCGCCTGTCCCTCCACCATCTCGACACCGGATTCATGATGGTTGCGGATGCCGATGGGCAGCACGATGAAGGCTGCCGTCACCCAGAACAATATGTAAATCGCCAGAATCGAGGTGGGTTCCACAGCCTGCTACGCCTCCACGGTAAGCACCGAAACAATCGGCTTCTTGCCCGTCCACTCGGTTGCGCTGCGACGGACCAAGAGACGGATCGCTTCATTGAACTTGTCGATATCGCCGACCGGCTTGCTATATTTGCCGACGATCTTGTCGACGACCTCGTCGAGAAAATCCTCTTCGTCTTCCTCGAGCGGCACGCCGTGCATTTTGAGCACGGGCTGTCCAAATATCTTGCCCTTGTGATCGAGACCGATGGCGACCGAAATCATCCCGTTATGCGCGGTCTTGCGCCGGTCGTTCAAGGTTTTGCCGTCAGCCGGAATGATCACGTCGCCATCGACGACAAGACGCCCTGTGCGTTCCTGCCCGAGGATTTTCGGGCCATTGGGTGCCAGTCGCACGACATCGCCGTTCTGCTGGAATATGGCCTTTGGAATGCCGTGCTGCAGGCCGAATGCGGCCTGGGTTTTCATGTGACGGATTTCGCCATGGACCGGGACGAGTATTTCCGGTTTGATCCAGTCATACATTTGCGCCAGCTCCGGCTGTCCGGGATGGCCCGAGACGTGGATATGCTCCTGGCGCTCGGTGATCATGACGACGCCCTTGGCCGCCAGCTGGTTCTGGATCCGGCCAATGGCGATTTCATTGCCGGGAATCTGTTTGGACGAGAAGAGCACATGATCGCCCTCTGAGAGCTTGATCTGGTGGCTGTCGCCGGCGATCCGCCCCAAAGCCGCCCTCGCCTCACCCTGCCCGCCGGTTGCAATGATCATGACCTTGTCGCGCGGCAGACTCATCGCTTCCTGAAAGTCGACGGTCGGCGGGAAGTCCTTGAGATAGCCGTTTTCGCGGCAATTTTCGATGATCCGGTCGAGCGAGCGGCCGGCCACGCAGAGCTTGCGGCCCGCGTGGATGGCAACCTCGCCCAAGGTCTGCAACCGGGCGGCGTTGGAAGCAAAGGTCGTGACCACGACGCGGGTGTCTATCTCGTCGACCACGCGCATCAGATTGCGGCGGACTTCGCCTTCCGAACCGGAAGCATTGGTGTTGAAGACATTGGTCGAATCGCAAACCATCGCGAGGACGCCCTCGTCGCCTATTTTCTGCAATTCCTCGGGAGTGGACGGCACGCCAAGCACCGGCTCGTCATCCAGCTTCCAGTCACCGGTGTGGAAAATCCGGCCATAAGGCGTGTCGATCAGCATCGCATTGCCCTCGGCAATAGAGTGCGCGATCGGCAGATAGCGGAAGCCGAACGGCCCGAGATCAAAACTGCCTTCATTCGGGATGATATTCAGTTCGACATCATTTTGCAGGCCGACTTCTTCCAGCTTGCGACGGATCAGGCCCGCCGTGAAAGGCGTCGCGAACAACGGCACATCCAGATCAGCGGCAAAATAGGGAACCGCGCCGATATGATCCTCGTGCCCGTGAGTCAGAACGATACCGAGCAGGTCCTTCTGGTTTTTCTCGATAAATTCGAGATCGGGCAGGATCAGGTCGATCCCAGGATAGCTGGAATCGGCAAAGGTCATACCGAGATCGACCATCACCCATTTGCCGTCACAACCATAGAGGTTGACGTTCATGCCGATTTCGCCCGAACCGCCAAGGGCCAGGAAGAGAAGTTCTTTTTTAGCTTTTGTCATGAAGCGTGTGTTGCTCGCTGATAGAGGAAATGCAGGCCCTGAAGAGTCAGGTCCGATTCCAGATGGTCAAATACATCTGTATGTTCGTCAAAAAGTACGGCCAGTCCGCCGGTAGCAATGATTTTCGTCGGGCGGCCGATTTGCGCCTTGGTCCGCGCCACCAGCCCTTCGATCATCGCGACATAGCCCCAGAAAATGCCGATCAGCATCTGGCTTTCGGTGGTGGTACCGATCACATTGTCGTCTTCCGGCGATTCCAGCGCGATACGCGGCAATTGTGCGGTCTTTCCGACCAGCGCGTCGAGCGACAGATTGATGCCGGGCGCGATCACGCCACCTTTATAGGCGCCCTCATAATCGGCCACGTCGAATGTGGTCGCCGTGCCGAAATCGATGATCACGATATCCTGCTTATATTTCTGGTGCGCCGCGATCACATTGAGCGCGCGGTCGGCGCCGACGCTGTCGGGCTGCTCGACATCCAGGGCGATACCCCAATGGGCGGCGCCACGACCCGCGACAAGCGGAGTGACACCGAAATATTTTTCCGAGAGAACGGTCAAATTATGCAGCGCGCGCGGGACAACGGTGCCGATGATCACCGCATCGACAGCGCCCAGCTCCAGCCCTTCCAGCTCCAGCAGTTGCCTGAGCCAGACGACATATTCGTCCGCCGTGCGACGGGCATCGGTGGCGATCCGCCAGCGCGCGCGAATGTCGTCGCCATCAAACAGGGCGAACACGACATTGGTATTTCCGGCGTCTATGGCCAATAGCATAAGCGACTCTTCTCTTTATCCGATGGAAATATCACCGGCGCGTATTGCGATAAGCGTTCCGTCGGCTTTTCTCAAGCGCAGCGCGCCGTCGACAGTCAGTCCGGCGAATTCGCCGCTGATCTTGTCACCACCATCGTCGCTGGTCGTCACGGTCATTCCGACCGGATGCGCCAGCGCTTCCCATTCCCTCAATATGCGAGCCAGACCCGCTTCGCGCCAGAGCTTTACCCAATTTTCAAATTCTCTCGACAGCTGGTCAAGAAAGTCAATGGCGTCCACGACCGCGCCTTCCTCTTTCAGACTGGTCACGGCCCGTCCCTCGACCTGCGGGGCCTGCGCGACATTGACGCCGATGCCGACCACCACCTGTTCCTTCACCCGCTCCAGCAATATGCCACAGATCTTGGCGTCCGATACGAGCACATCATTGGGCCATTTGAGCAGCATCGGCACGTCCGGCAGAAAATGACGAATGGCGGCGTGAACCGCCAGTCCCGCGACGAAAGACAAAGAGGACGGCTCCGGATCACCCGGTCGCATATGCACGACGGTGCTGCAGAAGAGATTGCCTTTCGGACTTTCCCATTTGCGGCCCCGGCGCCCTACCCCGCCGGTCTGTGTCTCCGCGCGCAACCAGAATCCTTCCGGCGCGCTGCCGGTCAGGGCCAGCGCCTTGACATCCGCATTGGTCGATGCGGTTTCGGCAACAGTCTCTACGAATATAGTCAGAAAAGCGACGCCGCGGCGGCGTTGGTAATCGGCGCCATGAACGGGATTGCCAAATAGCCAAGCGGAGAGACAAACAATGCCATGAGCGCAATCAGCCCATTTTCGGTCTTGTGCCCGGTCGCGACAATCTCGCCCGATGGATCATCGAAATAGATGATCTTGACCACCTTGATATAGTAAAAGGCGCCGATCACCGATGCGGCGATACCGATCACTGCGAGCGGCAACATGCCGGCAGCAACAGCTGCATCAAAGACCAGGAATTTTCCCCAGAAACCGAAGAGCGGCGGGATACCGGCGAGCGAGAACATGAACACGGCAAAAGCCGCAGCCAGACCGGGACGCGTCTGCGACAGTCCGGCGAGGCTCGAGAGGCTTTCCAGCGGTCGGCCGTCCTTGTCGCGCATTTCCAGTACGCAGATAAAGCTGCCCAGCGTCATCGCGACATAGATGGCGAGATAGAACATCATCGCCGAAATGCCTTCCGGCGTACCGGCAGCGAGGCCGATGAGCAGGAAGCCGACATTGTTGATCGAGCTATAGGCCAGCAACCGCTTGATATTCTGCTGTCCGATCGCGGCAACCGCACCGAGGATGATCGAGGCGAGCGCAACAAAGACGATGATCTGCTGCCAGGCCGAGGTCTGGCCGCCAAAAGCGTCGATAATGACCCGCGCGGTCAGCGCCACTGCGGCGACTTTCGGCGCGCTGGCGAAGAAGGTGCTGACCGGTGTCGGCGCGCCTTCATAACGTCCGGCGTCCACATGTGGAACGGCACCGCGCTGATCTTGAACGCCAGTCCCGACAGGACCAGCACCAGACCGATCAGCGGACCGGTAGACAGATCACCGCTGAGCGTATCGCCAATCACCGCAAAACTGGTCGAACCGGCAAAACCGTAGACCAGGGAGATGCCGAAGAGCAGCATGCCGCTGGCCAACGCGCCCAGCACGAAATATTTCAGACCCGCTTCGGAAGAGCGCACGTCGGTGCGGATGAAGCTGGCCAGAACATAAGCCGACAGGCTGTTCAGTTCGAGACCGATATAGAGCGTCATCATGTCGGTCGCCGAGACCATCATCCCCATGCCAACGCAGGCAAAGAGGATCAGGATCGGATATTCCGGGCGATATTTTCCGCCGGCCTGGAAGAAGCGCGGCGCAACCATCAGCGAGACGATCGCGGCCAGATAAATCAGGAATTTCGCGGTGCTGCCGAAGGCATCCATGCGATATTGGCCGTCGAAGGCGAAGACGCCATCCTTGAATTCGGGCATATGGGCCAGAACCATCAACAGGATCGATGCGCCAAACAGCGCCGCTGCCGACAATATCGTTATCAGGCGCGCGGATTTTTCACCGCCCCAGGCGGCAACCAGCAGCAGGATCAGGCTGGAGATCGTGAGAAATACTTCCGGTGCAACCAGATACAGGGAATTTCCGATATCCATCAGTGGGCCTCCCCTTGAACATGGTCCTGGGTGACGGCCTTGGCCTCTCCCATCTTAAGCTGCGCATCGCCTTCCGGAGCCGCGCGATCAATACGCGCAACCAGCGCGCCGACGTCACCGCGGATCGGTGCCATGAAGCTTTCGGGATAGACACCCATCCACATTACCGCCGCAGCGATTGGCGCGAGCAGCGCCATTTCCCGCGCGGACAGATCCGGCATCGCCTTGACGTCCTCGTGAACAAGCTCGCCGAAGGCAACGCGGCGATAAAGATAAAGCATATAGCCGGCGCCGAGGATGATCCCCGTGGTGGCGACCAGCGTAACCCAGCTGTTGACCTTATAGAGGCCGACCAGTGAGAGAAATTCGCCAACAAAACCGCTGGTTCCCGGCAGGCCAATCGACGCCATGGTGAACAGCATGAAGAGAATCGCATATTTCGGCATGTTGATCGCCAACCCGCCGTAGCGGTCGATTTCACGCGTATGCAGCCGGTCGTAGATGACACCAACGCAAAGGAAGAGCGCGCCGGACACCAGACCATGGCTCAGCATGACGATGACCGCGCCCTCGATGCCCTGACGGTTGAAGGCGAACAGGCCGAGCGTGACAATCGCCATATGAGCGACCGAGCTATAAGCGATCAGCTTCTTCATGTCCTGCTGCACCAGCGCCACGAGAGATGTGTAGACCACGGCCACCATCGACAGCGCGAAGACCAGCCAGATGAACTGTTCGGATGCTTCGGGGAACATTGGCAGCGAGAAGCGCAGGAAGCCATAACCGCCCATTTTCAGCAATACGCCAGCTAATATGACCGAACCGGCGGTCGGTGCCTGAACGTGCGCGTCGGGCAGCCAGGTGTGGACCGGCCACATCGGCATCTTGACCGCGAAGCTGGCGAAGAAGGCCAGCCAGAGCCATGTCTGTGCCTCGGGCGCGAAATCATAGTTGAGCAGGGTCGGAATGTCGCTGGTTCCGGCATCCTGCACCATCCACAGCATCGCGATCAGCATCACCACTGATCCGAGCAAGGTGTAGAGGAAGAATTTATAGCTGGCGTAAATCCGGTTCGCACCGCCCCAGATGCCGATAATCAGATACATCGGAATCAGGCCGGCTTCGAAGAGGATGTAGAAGAGGAAGATATCCTGCGCTGCGAAGACGCCGATCATCAGCACCTCCATGAACAGGAAAGCCGCCATATATTCGCCGACCCGCGTCTGGATCGATTCCCAGCTGGCACCGATACAGATCGGCATCAGGAAGACCGTGAGCATGATCAGCATCATCGAAATGCCGTCGATGCCGAGCGCCCAGGCGAAATTGCCGAACAGATCAGACCGCTCGACATATTGCCACTGCGGACCGCCGATATCGTAATTGGCCCAGAGAACCACGCCGAGGCCGAAAAGGACGAGTGTCGTCACCAGCGCCAGCCAGCGCGCGGCTTGCGCGTTGAGGAACAGGCAGATGATTGCTGCCAGCATCGGCAGGCCCATCATCAGCGACAGGATCGGAAAATCGAGCTGGTTCATTAGCTGGCTCCCTGCACGATAATCCAGGTCGCTGCGGCCGCCAGACCGAGCAGCATGACAAGCGCATAGCTGTAGAGATAGCCGCTCTGGAAGCGTTTCATCACGCCGGAGCCGCTGGCGATCACCGAAGCGATACCATTGGGGCCGAAGCGGTCGATCGTGCCCTCGTCACCGGTCTTCCAGAATTTCCGGCCCAGCCAGAAGGCGGGGCGGATGAAGATCAGATTGTAGAGCTCGTCGAAATACCATTTGTTGAAGAAGAAATTGTACAGCGGGCTGAAGGTCGCGGCCAGTCTTGCCGGCCGGTCGGTTCCGCGGAAATACATGAAATAGGCGGTTACGAGACCGGTGAGCATGGCCACCGTAGCAGACAATTTCACCCACAGCGGCACTTCGTGCATCGCGTGCATCAGGCCGGCGTCATAGGCAATGGATCCGTTCCAGAACGCGCCATCGTCGATGAAGGCATGGCTGAACACAAAGCCGGCAAAGACAGCACCGACGGACAGAACGCCGAGAGGAATCAGCATAGATAACGGACTTTCATGCGGGTGATAGCCACCGGTCTGGTCGGCGCCGGCTTCTTCGGGTGTCTTGTGCACGCTGTGCTGGATATGCTCGGACTGGATCCAGCGCGGCTTGCCCCAGAAGGTCAGGAACATCAGGCGCCAGCTGTAGAAGCTGGTCAGCAGCGCCGCGAGCACGCCGATGAAGAAGGCGAACTGGCCGGTTTCGCTGCCCGAGGCAAAGGCCGCCTCTATGATCGCGTCCTTGGAGTGGAAGCCGGCAAAGCCGCGTGCAGCCAGTAGATGCCAACACCGGTGATCGCCAGCGTACCGGCCATCATCGCCCAGAAGGTCAGCGGGATTTCTTTCCGCAGGCCGCCATAATAGCGCATGTCCTGTTCGTGGTGCATCGCGTGGATCACCGAACCGGCGCCGAGGAACAGCAACGCCTTGAAAAAGGCATGGGTGAACAGGTGGAACATCGCGACATTATACGCGCCCACACCGGCGGCGAAGAACATATAGCCGAGCTGCGAACAGGTCGAATAAGCGATCACCCGCTTGATATCATTCTGGACGAGACCGACGGTCGCCGCGAAAATCGCGGTGCAGGCCCCGACTATGGTGACAACGGTCAAAGCCACGTCGCTGGTCTCGAACATCGGCGACAGGCGGCAGACCATGAACACACCTGCGGTCACCATCGTGGCCGCGTGGATCAGCGCCGACACAGGGGTCGGGCCTTCCATCGCGTCCGGCAGCCATGTGTGCAGCCCGAGCTGCGCCGACTTGCCCATCGCGCCGATGAACAGCAGCAGGCAGAGGATGGTCATCGTATCGAAACGCATGCCCGCGAAAGTGATCGTCGATCCCGCCATGCCCGGCGCGGCTTCGAGAATTTCCGGAATGGACACCGTGCCGAAGACCAGGAATGTACCGAAGATACCGAGCATGAAGCCGAGATCGCCAACCCGGTTGACGACGAAGGCCTTGATCGCGGCGGCATTGGCGCTCGGCTTCTTGAACCAGAAACCGATCAGCAGATAGGAGGCCAGTCCCACGCCTTCCCAGCCGAAGAACATCTGCACCAGATTGTCGGCGGTCACGAGCATCAGCATGGCGAAAGTGAAGAGCGACAGATAGGCGAAGAAGCGCGGCTGGTCCGGATCTTCGTCCATATAGCCCCATGAATAGAGATGGACGAGCGCGGACACGGTGGTCACAACCACCAGCATTACAGCGGTCAGCGTATCGACGCGCAGCGCCCAGTCAAATTGCAGGTCGCCGGAGATCAGCCAGGTCAGGACCGGCACAACTTCGGCGCTATTTGCCCCGCTCAGAAAGCCGAGAAATATCGGCCAGCTGAGTGCACAGGACGCGAACAGCGCGCCCGTGGTGACGATCTTGGCCGGCACATTGCCGATCACGCGATTGCCGAACCCTGCGACAATCGCTGCCAACAGCGGCAGGAATACTATGAGGGTGATACTGTTCACGCTTGCCCCCGGAGCCGTTCGTGCTGAGCTTGTCGAAATATGGACGGCGTGCGCGAAACCTGCCCTTCGACAGGCTCAGGGCGAACGGTATTGTTAGACGAACTCATGTTCACCCCTTCATCCGGTTGACATCATCGACGGCAATGGTGCCGCGCTGACGGAAATAAATCACGAGAATGGCCAGCCCGATGGCGGCCTCGCCAGCCGCCACGGTCAGAACGAACATGGCGAATATCTGCCCGGTCATATCGCCGAGAAAGGCGCTGAACGCGACAAAGTTGAGATTCACCGCGAGCAGGATCAGTTCGATCGCCATCAGGATGATGATGATATTTTTCCGATTGAGAAAAATGCCGAGCATGCCCATCACGAACAGGATCGAGCTGACGACGAGATAATGTTCGATACCGATCATGACATATCCCCGGCTGCTGAATATCTGGCGGAAAGAAAATCCGTTCGTGCTGAACCTGTCGAAGCACAGTTTTCGGAACGCGATTTTACCGACGAACCGGGTCCTTCAACAGGCTCAGGACGAACGGTGGATGAAGCCGATAGATTCTGAATCACAGTTCCACTCCCTTGCCGACTTCGGGTTGTGTGTTGCGGGTCGCGTCTTCGGGCCGGCGAGCGACCTGATCGGCGATATTCTGTTTGCGGACGCCACCACGCGTGCGGTGGGTCAGCACGATCGCGCCGACCATGGCGACCAGCAGGATCATGCCCGCGGCCTCGAACAGGAAGACATATTTGCTGTAGAGCAAGGCGCCGAGCTGTTCGATATTAGACGGCGCGCCTTCCGGCAGACCGACCGCAGCGGTGGCCTCGCCCATGCCCGCAGACTGCCAGGTTCCGACGCCGAAGATGATCTCGACCACCAGCACCAGCGCCAGCAGCAGACCGAGCGGCAGGTTCTTCATGAAACCCGCGCGCAGCTCAGCAAAATCAATGTCGAGCATCATCACCACAAACAGGAACAACACCGCGACCGCGCCGACATAGACAATGACCAGCAGCGCCGCGATAAACTCCGCGCCAACCAGCAGCATCAGCCCCGCCGCATTGAAAAAGGCGAGGATCAGCCACAATACGCTGTGCACCGGATTGCGCGAGAAAATGCACATGGCACCACTGGCAAGCACGATGGATGCGAAGAGATAGAAAGCGAATATTTGCATTATATTCCCACTCCGTCACCCCAGCGAAGGCTGGGGCCTAACCCGCCTATGGTGGAAGAGCATATATTGGATTGGATCCCAGCCTTCGCTGGGATGACGAGTATGTCAGAATCGTGTGAAATTGTCATAATCCCCGTGTTCCCCCGCCCATTACCGATAAGGCGCATCGGCGGCAAGGTTTGCCGCGATTGCCCGCTCCCATTTGTCGCCGTTTTCCAGCAGCTTCGACTTGTCGTAAATCAGCTCTTCGCGGGTCTCGGTCGCATATTCGAAATTCGGCCCCTCGACGACCGCATCGACCGGACAGGCTTCCTGACAGAAACCGCAGTAGATGCACTTGGTCATGTCTATGTCATAGCGCGTGGTCCGGCGTGAACCGTCTTCGCGCGGTTCGGCCTCGATCGTGATCGCCTGCGCCGGGCAGACCGCTTCGCACAGCTTGCAGGCGATGCAGCGTTCCTCGCCATTGGGATAGCGACGCAGCGCATGCTCCCCCCGGAACCGCGGCGAAATCGGGTTCTTTTCATAGGGATAGTTGATCGTCTTCTTCGGCTTGAAGAAATATTTCAGCGTCAGCAAATGCGCGCCGATAAATTCCCAAAGCGTGAAGGCCTTGATGGTTTGTGCAATACTCATAGCGGCAATCCAAACTTGTCAATCATCACATAGCCGCTGACCAGGAACACCCAGAGCAGGCTAAGCGGCAGGAATATCTTCCAGCCCAGACGCATCAGCTGGTCATAGCGGTAGCGCGGAACCGTCGCCATCACCCAGCTGAAGATGAAGAAGAAAAAGAACATCTTGCCGAACAGCCAGACAATGCCCGGAATATCGAACCACGGGATCCAGTCGACATCCAGCGGCGGCAACCAGCCACCCCAGAAGAGGATCGCGTTGAGCGCGCACATCAGCAGGATATTGGCATATTCGCCGAGCCAGAACAGAGCGAATGACATCGAGCTATATTCGGTCTGGTAACCGGCAACCAATTCGCTTTCCGCTTCGGTCAGGTCAAACGGGTGCCGCGCGGTTTCCGCCATCGAGGCGATCAGGAATACAACCGCCATCGGGAACAAGAGCGGGTTCAGGCCATAGGCATTAACGAGACCGAATATATGGCCTTCCTGCGAAAGCACGATATCGGAAAGATTGAATGTCCCGGCAAACAATACCACCGAGATCAGGATGAAGCCGATCGAGACTTCATAAGAAATCATCTGCGCGGCGGCGCGCATGGCGGAGAAAAACGGATATTTCGAGTTACTCGCCCAACCGGCGATAACCACCCCGTAAACACCCAGCGAACTGATCGCGAGAATATAGAGCAAGCCGATATTGATATTGGCGAGCACCATGCCATCGCCAAACGGGATCACCGCCCAGGCCAGCAGGGCCACGGTGAAGGTGATGATCGGCGCCAGCAGGAACAGGCCCTTGTTGGCGCTCGACGGAATGATCGTTTCCTGCAGGAACACTTTCAGGCCATCGGCAAAACTTTGCAGCAGGCCGAACGGACCAACCACATTGGGGCCCTTGCGCAGCGCCATCGCCGCCCAGATTTTCCGGTCGATATAAATGATCATCGCGACGGCCAGCATCAGCGGCAGAGCGATCAGCAGGATCAGCGCCAGCGTGGCCACGAACCAGCCGAGTTCAGCGCCGAGGAAGGTGGTTTGGAGATATTCTGTCATGCCGACACCTCCATATTGTCGCCCCAGCGAAGGCTGGGGTCCAGCCCGACTATCGAGAGAGAACCGAGCTTGGTTTGGATCCCAGCCTGCGCTGGGATGACGAAATCACCAAAATCACTCATTCCGCCGCCTCCAAAATCTCGTCATCGGCGTGCAGCAGTTCCGCGGAACAGCGCTGCATGGTCGCGCTGGCGCGGGCGATGCTGTTGGTCAGGTAGAAATCCTTGACCGGATGGACGCCGTGCCCTGTTGGCTTGTCGGGCAAGCCGGTTGGCGGCGACCATTCGAGCGTCACCAGACCTTCGGCGGCCAGTTCGGGATGGTCCTTGGCCATATTGGCGCGCAATTCTTCAAAACTGTCGAACGGCAGCGTCTTGCCCATCACATCGGACAGAGCCCGCAAGATGCTCCAGTCTTCGCGCGCATCTCCCGGCGCAAAGATCGCCTTGTTCGAACGCTGAACCCGGCCTTCCAGATTGACATAGGTGCCGTTTTCTCGGTATAGGCCGCGCCCGGCAGGATCACATCCGCGGCATGGGCACCGGCATCGCCATGATGGCCGATATAGACTTTGTAGCAGCCCTCGAAGAGGCTGTAATCGGTCTCGTCCGCGCCGAGCGAGAAGAGCAATTTCGGCTTCTTCGCCGCAATCGCCCTGATCCCGCCGTCATAAGCATAGCCGAGCATCAGCCCGCCGGTGCGCGAGGCCCCGATATGCAGGACGTTGAAGCCGTTCCAGCCATCGCGTATCAGCTTATATTTGCTAGCCAGCTTGAGCGCCGCGCCATGCGCGCCATCGATGCTGAGCGCGCCACCGCCGAGAATGATCGCGGGCTTCTCTGCCCCTTTCAGAGCATCGGCAAGCGCCTTGGGCAGCTTCGCCAGCAAGCCCATATCGTCGCCCAGCCATTCGACCGGATAGGTCTGGTCTGCTTCCGGCCCGATGCCATATACCTTCGCACCGCGCTGGCGCACGGCCTTGCGGATGCGTGTGTTGACCAGCGACGCTTCCCAGCGCGGGTTGGTCGAGACCAGCAGGATCACATCCGCTTCTTCGATACCGGCGATGGTCGTGTTAAAATTCACCGCGGCGAGACTGGAGACGTCATAGGAAAGCCCGGTCTGGCGGCCTTCCAGCATGTCCGACTTCATCGACTTGAGCAGCTTTTTCGCCGCATACATGGTTTCGCAGTCAACCAGATCACCGGCAATAGCCGCAACAGAACTGCCCGCGTTCACGTCGGCAATTGCCTGGAATGCTTCGTTCCAGCTTGCGGCTTCCAGCTTGCCGTTCTTGCGCACATAGGGCTTGTCGAGACGGCGCTTCATCAGGCCGTCGATGGCGTGGCGGGTCTTGTCGGTCGCCCATTCCTCGTTCACGTCATCATTGACGCGCGGCAGAGCGCGCAGCACTTCACGGCCACGGCTGTCGATGCGGATATTGGTGCCGACACCGTCCATCACGTCGATGCCCAGCGTCTTGGTCAATTCCCATGGACGCGCTTCAAAAGCGTAAGGCTTGCTGGTCAGCGCACCGACCGGGCATAGATCGACGACATTGCCGCTGAGCTCGCTGTGCACCGCGCCTTCGAGATAGGAGGTAATCTCCATCCCCTCGCCACGGCCAATAGCGCCAATTTCCTCGACGCCGGCGACTTCCTCGGCAAAGCGCACGCAGCGGGTGCAGTGGATGCAGCGGGTCATCGCGGTCTTGACGATCGGCCCCATATATTTCTCGGTCACCGCGCGCTTATTCTCTTCGTAGCGCGAGCCGCCCTTGCCATAGGCCATGGCCTGGTCCTGCAGATCGCATTCGCCGCCCTGGTCGCAAATCGGGCAATCGAGCGGATGGTTGATCAGGAGAAACTCCATCACCCCTTCGCGCGCCTTCTTGACCATTTCGCTGTCGGTCCGGATTTCCTGACCCTCGGCAGCCGGCAAGGCACAGCTGGCCTGCGGCTTCGGCGGTCCCGGCTTGACCTCGACCAGACACATGCGACAGTTGCCGGCGATGGACAGCCGCTCATGATAACAGAAACGCGGGATTTCCTTGCCGGCAAGCTCGGCCGCCTGCAGCACGGTCGCGCCTGCGGCACTTCCAGCTCGATGCCATCTACGGTGACTTTAGGCATTAGTTTTGCGCCTCGGTTGTTTCAGTTGCTTCCATTCCCAGAGCCAATTTCATATCCAGTTCATAAGCGACTTCCGCAAGAAGCGTTCGCAATTCAAGACGGGTGAAACCGAATTGCTGGCCTTCGGAAACCGGCAGACAATGGCTCATTTCAGCTTGCAGGGATGCAAATGCCGCATCCTCGTCGTTCGAATAAGGCTTTGTGCCAAAAAGCGCGAGCGTCTTGGCTGGAGCCATCCGGGAAACACATTCGGAAAATTGCTTCAGGGCAATGTCTTTTACGATCGCATCGCTCGTACCATCGGCTAATGTTGTAACCCGGTAGAGGGGCTCGACAGAAGAATAGTCGCCGACCGCATCACTGCGGTATTTCCGACTTAGCAATGCACCGGACAATGCGGCCCTGAAAAGCGATCCGGAAAATTTCATTTCCGATCCAGCAGGAATACAGCCGCGGTTTTTCGTGGCGAGCAACTTTGTCATCCTGACATTTTCGTCCGAGTTGTCCGCACCATTTAAAATGTCCTCTGCGCGCCGGCGGTCATGTTTCGCAACGCAATTGGCAAATCTCCAGAAATGCGTAACAGCCTGTCGTTCGCTGGCCTGCGAAGATTGCGCATAGGCCGGGCCATCAACCCCGCCCATTACCATCATGGCCATGAGTATGAATGCAAAGACCGGTTTCACGCGGCTGCCTCCGGCACAGCTGACCTGATCGGGTAGCCATATCCCATCTCATATATGGTGAATTCAGACATTAGTCCTGCGCCTCTGGCAGAGGAGTTTGACTGGCGGTCTGCGCTCCAGCAACGAAGCGCTGCCACATTCCGTCAGCTGCAAAGCCGCGGATATTAGCAGGCTTGAGCTGCAGCTGCTGGCCGGCAACGATGCAGGCGCTCAGGGCTGGAACCAGAGCGACCGCCGCTTCCTTTTCGGCTTTCGTGCCGGAAGCCGTGCGAAGCAGCTTGTCGGCATTTACCGGATCCTGGCTCGCAATACAGTCGGACATGATCCCCAGAGCCTTTGCCGTTGGCAACATTTCGCCGGTCGTGACATAGTCACGCGGCTTGGCAACCCAGTTCTCGTGATTGACCGGTGTTTTGGTATGCGCGCGCAAATAGGCTGCTTCCAGCATCATGTAGCGGAAGGCCGACGGAGAGAAAGAGATCGAGCTCTGGACCGCATCGCCCTGCATGACAAAACATTCGCGAATATTCCACTGGCGGAACATTTTCGATTCCTCGATACCTGCGCCTTCGAAATCGACGGTCAACGGGTCGCTGATCGCCAGCAAGCCATCAATCTGCTTCTGGTGCGGACCATAAGCGCAACTGACATAGCGGTCCCTGACCAGGCCATCCTTGACCGGATCGGGCTTCTCCGGACGGACCGGTATCTTCGAACCGAGCTGGATGTCCGGATCGACCTGCGCAAGGGCCGGGCTGCCGAACGGCGCGCCCAGAGCCAAAGTCAAGAGGGATCCGACTATTAATGATGCTGTCTTCATTCCGCTGCCTCCAGCACATCTGTGCCTTTATGTTCATTGATTCGCCGTTCCATCTCCGGACGGAAGTGCCGGATCAGACCCTGGATCGGCCAGGCCGCCGCGTCGCCAAGCGCGCAGATCGTGTGGCCTTCGACCTGCTTGGTGACTTCGTAGAGCGTATCGATATCCTCGATATCCGCGTCGCCATCGCGCATTTTTCCATCACCCGCCACATCCAGCCGGTGCCTTCGCGGCACGGCGTGCACTGGCCGCAGCTTTCATGCTTGTAGAAATAGCTAAGCCGCGAAATCGCCCGAACGATATCGGTCGACTTGTCCATCACGATGACCGCAGCCGTACCAAGACCGGAACCGAGATCCTTCAGACCGTCAAAGTCCATTGGCGCGTCCATGATCTGCTCGGCCGGCACCAGCGGGACCGAAGAACCGCCTGGAATAACCGCGAGCAGATTATCCCAGCCGCCGGTGATACCGCCGCAATGTTTCTCGATCATGTCCTTGAACGGGATCGACATGGCTTCCTCGAACACGGCTGGCTTGTCGACATGGCCGGAAACCTGGAACAGTTTCGTGCCGTGATTGCCTTCGCGGCCAAAGCTGGCGAACCAGCTGGCGCCGCGCCGCAGAATTGTAGGAACGACCGCGATCGATTCAACATTATTGACCGTGGTCGGGCAGCCGTAGAGGCCTGCACCCGCCGGAAATGGCGGCTTGAGACGCGGCTGGCCCTTCTTGCCTTCCAGGCTTTCGATCATCGCGGTTTCTTCGCCGCAAATATAGGCGCCGGCGCCGCGGTGGACGAAGACGTCGAAATCATAGCCGGACTTGGCGGCATTCTTGCCGATCAGGCCAGCGTCATAGGCTTCCTTGACGGCCGCCTCCATGACCTTGGCTTCGAAAATATATTCGCCGCGAATATAGATATAGGCGGCGCGCGCGCGCATTGCGAAACCGGCGATCAAGGCGCCTTCGATTAGCTTGTGCGGATCATTGCGCAGGATTTCGCGGTCCTTGCAGCTGCCCGGTTCGGATTCGTCGGCGTTGATGACGAGAAAGCTTGGCCGCGGATTGCCCTGGCTATCCTTGGGCGCTTCCTTGGGCATGAACGACCATTTCAGACCGGTCGGAAACCCGCGCCGCCACGACCGCGCAGGCCGCTGGCCTTCATTTCCTCGATAATCTTGTCATTGCCGCGCTTGATGATATCGGCGGTATTGTCCCAGTCGCCGCGATGCTGCGCCTCTTTCAGCCCCCAGTGCTGGAAACCGTAGACATTGGTGAAGATGCGGTCTTTGTCCTGAAGGAAATCAAACGCCATTATTTTTCCTCCAGCGACCCCACAGGCCGCCAATAATGCCAAGGATGACCACGGCGAGCCCGATCCAGCCTGCATATCCGTCGAGTAGCATGGCATTAGCGCTCCCTTCCAACACCGTTCGTCTCGAGCGAAGTCGAGAGACCGATTGTCGCGCAATGTGTCTCGACTACGCTCGACACGAACGGAAAACGGTTCACAGAAAATCCATCACCATTCCCCCCGGTAATCGTGATTTTCTTCAACCATCGCCTGCAGGTTCATCGGACCGCCTTCGGCTTCGCTGGTCTTGCGACCGATTTGCGAGCCCACGGGAATTTCCTTGCCCGCAGCCAGATCTTCGAGGATCCGGGTCATGATATCATAGTCGAGATCTTCGTAATTATCGTCGTTGATCTGGACCATCGGCGCGTTCGAGCAATTGCCCATGCACTCGACCTCGGTAAGCGTGAACAGGCCGTCCGGCGTGGTCTTGCCCTTGGCCATGCCCTTGTTCTTGCAAGCCGCCATCACATCGTCGCTGCCGCGCAACATGCAGGGCGTGGTGCCGCAAACCTGAACGTGAAAACGACCGACCGGCGCGAGATTATACATGGTGTAGAAAGTCGCGACCTCATAGGCCCGCATATAGGGCATATCGAGATAGGCAGCGACATATTCGATCACCGGAACCGGTAGCCAGCCTTGCGTCTTGGTGTCCGCACCGACCTGCCGCTGGGCAAGGTCGAGCAGCGCCATGACCGCCGATTTCTGGCGGCCAGCCGGATATTTCGCGATCTGCCATTTCGCCAGCTTCTCGTTTTCCGGCGTGAAAGCGAAATCACCCCACTTCGCGCGGGTTTCGATTTCCTCGGGGATGGTTGGTGCTTCGGCCATTATCTTACTCCCGTCATTGCGAGCGTAGCGAAGCAATCCAGAGCGTCTGCGCGCGAGGCTCTGGATTGCCGCGTCGCTTCGCTCCTCGCAATGACGTTATGTGAATTGCGTAACTTCACCGGTCACACTCCCCGAACACGACATCAATCGCGCCCAAAATGGCGGTGGCGTCGGGCAGCATATGGCCCTTGGTCATGAAATCCATTGCCTGCAGATGACTGAACGCGGTCGGCCGGATCTTGCAGCGGTAGGGCTTGTTGGTGCCGTCGCTGACCAGATAGACGCCGAATTCGCCCTTCGGGCTTTCGGTCGCGACATAGACTTCGCCGGCGGGGACGTGGAAGCCCTCGGTGTAGAGTTTGAAGTGATGAATCAAGGCTTCCATCGACTGCTTCATCTCGGCGCGCTTGGGCGGGACGATCTTGCGGTCGGTGGAGGCGACGGGGCCATCGGGCATTTCATTGAGGCACTGGCGCATGATCCGCGCGCTCTGGCGCACTTCCTCGACCCGCACCATGAACCGGTCATAGCAATCGCCCTTGGTGCCAACCGGCACTTCAAAATCCATCCGGTCGTAGACGTCATAAGGCTGCGACTTGCGCAGGTCCCAGGCGACGCCGCTGCCGCGCAACACCGGACCGGAGAAGCCCCAGCGGATTGCATCGTCCTGCGACACGGTGGCTATATCGACATTGCGCTGCTTGAAGATGCGGTTACCGACCACCAGACTCATTGCATCGTCGAACAGGGTCGGGAACTCGTCGAGCCAGTCGGCGATATCGGTGAGCAGCTTCAGCGGCACATCCTGATGGACGCCGCCGGGCCGGAACCAGGCGCTGTGCATCCGCGCGCCGCTGGCCCGCTCGAAAAAATTCATGCACTGTTCGCGAATTTCGAACACCCAGATATTGGGCGTCATTGCGCCGACATCCATGACATGGGCGCCAATGTTGAGCATATGATTGCAGATCCGGGTCAGCTCGGCGAATAGCACCCGCAGATATTGCCCGCGCAGCGGAACCTCGAGATCAAGCAATTTCTCGATCGCCAGCACATAGCTATGCTCCATCGCCAGCGGCGAACAATAGTCGAGCCGGTCGAAATAGGGCAAAGCCTGCAAATAGGTCTTGTGCTCTATCAGCTTCTCGGTGCCGCGGTGCAGCAGCCCGACATGGGGATCGACGCGCTCCACGATCTCACCGTCCAGCTCCATCACCATACGCAAAACGCCGTGCGCTGCAGGATGCTGGGGACCGAAGTTGATCGTGAAATTCTGGATTTCCAGATCGCCGACCGTCGGATCGGATTCGTCGGCGAGATGGTCCATTTCGTCGAGATAGTCAGACATTAGATATCTCCGATACAATGCCGTTCGGGCTGAGCTTGTCGAAGCCCAGCTTGTGACAGACCATGTCCTTCGACAGGCTCAGGACGAACGGGTTTGCGGGCCGGAAACTCACTTGCCCTCCCCCTTCTTTTGCGTACCCGACTTTGTCCGCTTCGGAGCAGGCTTCTTCGCCGCAGCCTCTTTCCGCTTCGAAGGCTTGGCAGCCTCCTTGTCGGCCTTTTCGCCGGCGCCGGTATCTTTCTTGTCGTCCGTGGTCTTCGGTGTCGGCGGCGGCGCTTCACCGCCCACCTTCTCGTCGCCGGGCAGGATGTAATCCGCACCTTCCCAGGGCGACATGAAATCGAAGCTGCGGAAATCCTGCGCCAGCTTCACCGGTTCGTAAACCACGCGCTTGGCTTCCTCGGAATAGCGCATCTCGACATAGCCGGTCAGCGGGAAATCCTTGCGGAACGGGTGGCCCTGAAAACCATAATCGGTCAGGATGCGACGCAGATCGGTATTGCCGTCGAACAGAACGCCATACATGTCAAACACTTCGCGCTCGAGCCAGCCGGCAACTTCCCAGATATGGGTAACACTCGGTACCGCATTGTCCTCGTCGGTCGTGACCTTGACGCGGATGCGGTGGTTTTTCGTCAGGCTGAGCAGATGATAGCAGACCTCGAACCGCTCGGCGCGATCCGGATAGTCGACGCCGGCAATTTCCATCAACTGCTGATATTCATGCTTGTCGCGCAGCTTTTCCAATACCGTGGCAAGCTTCTTGCGCTCGACGGTGAAGCTGATTTCGCCATAGGCCTCGACCGTGTCGATCAGGGCAGCGCCGATCGCCTTGCCAAGCTTGGCGGCAACGCCGGCGTTACTGGAGATAGCTGGTGCGGAATGAGCCATTAGAAAACCCCGTTCGTCTCGAGCGAAGTCGAGAGACCGTTAGTGGAGATACCGTTCGTCCTGAGCCTGTCGAAGGACATCTCAGGACCACGAGCGCACTTCGACAAGCTCAGTGCGAACGGATTATAATGGAAGGTCATACTCACCGCTCGAACGTCCCGATGCGGCGGATCTTCCGCTGCAATTGCATCACGCCGTAGAGCAAGGCCTCTGCGGTCGGCGGGCATCCGGGCACGTAAATATCGACCGGAACGATCCGGTCGCAGCCACGGACAACGCTATAGCTGTAATGATAATAGCCGCCGCCATTGGCGCAACTGCCCATCGAGATCACATATTTCGGATCGGACATCTGGTCATAGACCTTGCGCAAGGCCGGCGCCATTTTGTTGCAGAGGGTTCCGGCAACAATCATCACGTCGGACTGGCGCGGACTGGCACGCGGGGCAGCACCAAAACGCTCCATATCGTAGCGCGGCATGTTGACGTGGATCATCTCGACCGCACAGCAGGCAAGACCGAATGTCATCCACCAGAGCGAACCGGTCCGGGCCCACTGGAACAATTCCTCGGTAGAAGTGACAAGGAAGCCCTTGTCATTCACTTCCGAATTCAGGTCCTTGAAAAACGCCTCGTCAGGCTGCGTATCGGGACGCATCGGCGTGCCGTCTGCGTTCAATATGGCCGAACCACTGGTGCCAGTTTCTAATCCCACTCCAGCGCTCCTACTTTCCAGGCATATGCAAAGCCGATAACCAGCTCGGCAAGAAATACCATCATTGTCGTCCAGCCGACCCAGCCGGTGAGTTCAAGCGAAACGGCCCAGGGGAACAGAAAGGCTGCCTCCAGGTCGAAAATGATGAACAGGATCGCGACCAGATAGAAGCGGACGTCAAACTGGCTGCGCGAATCTTCGAAGGCGGGAAAACCGCACTCATATTCCGAGAGCTTCTCGGCGCTCGGATTATGGGTTCCGGTGAGACGGGAGACACCCATCGGCAGGAACACAAAGGCCGTGGACAGACCTGCCGCTACGAACAGGAACAATAATATCGGTGCATATTCGGAAAGATCGACCACTGATGACTCGTTTCGCTAATATTCGGGGCCGCTTTTAGGCAGTGGCTCCCCATGCCGCAAGGGTGAAGTGGCTAAAATTGCGGCCTTTTGCGAGGCGTTCGCAGTTAGAGCAGCGACTTTGCCAATATCCGGTGCAGCTTGCTGTGCAGCGCTTCGTTCGATGCCAATATTTCGCCCTGCCCGATCGGCTGGTCGCCGCCGGTATAGTCGGTGACAAAACCGCCCGCTTCGCGAACCATCAATATCCCGGCTGCAACGTCCCATACTTTCAGACCGGCTTCCCAGAAACCGTCATAGCGGCCGGCAGCCAGCCAGGCGAGATCGAGCGCGGCCGAACCATTGCGCCTGATCCCGGCGACCTGCGGTGCCACGGCGCCGAAGATCCGCGCCCATTCGCCCAGATCGCCATGGCCCTTGAAAGGGATTCCGGTGGCAATCAGCGCTTCCGACAGATCGCGGCGGGCCGAGACGCGCAAACGGCGCTCACCGAGCCATGCGCCCTTGTCCATTTCCGCCCACCAGGTGAGATCGGTGAGCGGTTCGTAGATCATGCCGCTGGTAATCTTGCCCCAGCCGCGCCCGTCGAGCGAGCGCTCCTGAACCGCGATCGAAATGGCGAAATGCGGAATGCCGTGGAGAAAATTCGAGGTGCCGTCGAGCGGATCGATGATCCAGCGCGGCTTGCCTTCCTCGCCCTCGATCATGCCGCCCTCTTCGAGCACGAAGCCCCAGCCGGGACGGACTTTCAGCAATTCGTCGTAGAGAATCCGCTCGGCGCGCATGTCGGCCTTGGAAACAAAGTCGGCAGGCCCTTTTTGGACACCTGCAGATGCTCTACTTCGCCGAAATCGCGGCGCAGGCGCGATCCCGCCTTGCGCGCGGCGCGCTCCATGACGGTGATAAGGGCGGAATGTGCTGGCATTTTAATGTCTCCCCCGTCCCGTTTACGGGAAGGGCTTGGGGTGGGTCTATCTGTTTTTCAAAGAGCAGGCGAGCAATATGGTCGTGCCCGCCCTGGTCCCTCCCGCAAGCGGGAGGATATTTGGTCAGCTGGCCTTGCCAACATATTCGCGGGCGTAAACATCGACGATGATCCGCGTGCCGGCCGAAATGAACGGCGGCACCATGACGCGGACGCCATTGTCGAGCACGGCAGGCTTGTAGCTGGAAGAAGCGGTCTGCCCCTTGACCACAGCGTCAGCTTCGACAACCTCGGCCTCGATCTGGTCGGGCAGCGCCACGGAGATCGGCTTTTCGTCATAAAGTTCCAGCTGTACGTCCATGCCGTCCTGCAAAAATTCGACCGCTTCGCCCAGCAGATCGGCGGGCAAGGTGATCTGCTCGTAATTTTCCTTGTCCATGAAGGTCAGCAGGTCGCCATCGGCGAAAAGATATTGAAAGGTCTTGGTGTCGAGACGAACCTTCTCGAGCGTATCGGCGCTGCGGAAACGAACGTTGGTCTTGCGACCGTCGACGAGATTCTTCATCTCGACCTGCATATAGGCGCCGCCCTTGCCCGGCTGCGTATGCTGGATCTTGGCAACCTTCCAGAGGCCGCTTCATATTCCAATATATTGCCCGGACGGATATCCACACCGCTGATTTTCATCGCTTGTCTCGCTCGATAGAATGTTTGATTGAGCGGCGCTGTAATCTGCTGGCCCCTAATAGGCAAGCCCGGTGACACCGAAAGCGGTGCGATCACACCACAGGTCTTTTTCATACAATACGCCGAAACGCGCTGCGGCTAGGAACAGGGCATGGCACAAACAGAGATGACACGCTTGCGCGGCAACTACAGAAATGCGACCCCACGGCGCAAAACCGCGCTGGCGGCCGGCCTGTTCGGCTATTCGATTGCCAATGGACGGATGCACTCGTTCAAGGAGACCGAGGGCTATTTGCGCGACATGGAACAAATGCCCAATTTCGTCCCGCCGTCGGTCAGCAGTTTCGTCGCCCAATATCTGTCGTCCAATATCGGCAAGACCCACGGTTCGTCCTAACCGGCCGGAGTCTTCTCCAATATTTCGGCAAATTTCCTGACCGCCGCCCCGGGGCCGGCCGGGTCATTCCACACCGCGCCGCTCACTGCCAGAAAATCCGCACCCGCATCGATCAGAGGCTGGCAGTTTTCTGCCGTGATTCCGCCGATAGCGACGCAGGGTATTTCCATCATCCCGGACCACCATTGGAGCAGTTCGGGTTCAGGCCGGTGATGGGTTTCCTTCGTGCTGGTCGGGAAAAAAGCGCCAAAGGCCACATAATTGGCGCCGCCCTCTCCTGCTTCCATCGCCAGATGGCGGCTGTCGTGGCAGGTGATGCCGATCTGGACATCATTGCCCAATGTCTCGCGGGCATTTTTCAGACTCTCGTCCGCCTGTCCCAGATGCACGCCATCCGCGCCCAGTTGCCGGGCCAGCGCGACATCGTCATTGACGACGAAGGCTACATCCAATTCGTCGCAGATCGCTTTCAGCGGCTCGGCCAGCCGCGCGGCTTCCTGCCGGTCGACATCCTTCACGCGGAACTGGAAAGCCGCGACAGGTCCGGCCTGCAGCGCTTCGCGCAGACGGTCGGGAAAGGGTCCGCCGACATCCAGTGGCGAAATCAGATATAGCTGGCAGGGAATGTCGTTCATTTTCCGTCTTCTAGCGCCTTCATCGGACCAAGGCGAGCAGGAAACCGTCCCACTTCTTGCTGCCCACTGTCTGCATCGCCGTGGCATCTATGCGCGGATTATCCTGCAGCGCGTCATACAGCGCGGGTACCGGCCACCTTCGGATCGCCGGACCGCGGATCGATCACCTCGCCTGCCCGCACGACATTGTCGAATATCAGCATCGTGCCCGGGCGGGACAAGCGGATCGCATAGTCCAGATAGGCGGGATAATTATCCTTGTCGGCATCGATGAAGACAAAGTCGAAAGCGGTCTCCGCCTCGGCGCACATGCCGGCGAGCGTGTCGCAGGCCGGCCCAACGCGGATATCGACGCGATGGCCGACGCCCGCATGGTCGAGATTGCCGCGCGCCACGGCTGCATAGTCGCCTTCGAGCTCCAGCGTGACCAGCACGCCGTCCTCATCCAGCGCGCGGGCCAGACAGATGGATGAATAACCGCCCAGCGTCCCGATCTCCAGAATACGCTTCGCCCCGACGCCACGTGCCAGCAACTGCAACATCTTGCCTTGCGCCAGGGAAACGTCGATCGGCGGCAGGCCCGCTCGCCGGTTATTCGCGAGCGCCGTTTCCAGTGTAGCGTCCTCGCCGATCAGCTTGTCGACGATATAATCGTCGACAGCAGACCAGGCGGGATCGGACATGGACAAGCCCGGGCCCTCCGGTCAGGCTATCGAAGCGCGATAAATCTTGTCGATCGCGCCGCCGAGCACGGCATCAAATTCCTCGTCGCTCTGCGAAACCCGCAGGTCCTGCAGCAAGCCACGGCTGAAACTGGCGATCATGCCTTCATTCTTCGCCAGTTCCGCGCAGGCTTCCTCGGTGGAATAGCCGCCGGAAAGCGCCACCAGCCGGACCACCTTGGGATGATCGACCAGCGATTTGTAGAGATTGGCCTCGACCGGAATCGACAATTTCAGCATCACCCGCTGGTCATCGGCCAGCGCGTCGAGATGCTTGTTCAGTTCGCCGAGCAGGATTTTGTCGCATTCGGCCCGCTCCTCGCTCTTGATATTCACTTCCGGTTCGATGATCGGCACCAGCCCGTTGGCCAGGATCTGCTTGCCGAAGTCGAATTGCTGGGCGACGATCGCCGCGATGCCCTTCGCATTGGCCTTGTTGATCACCGACCGCATCTTGGTGCCGAAAACACCTTTTGCCAGCGCCTGCTTGCACTGGTCGGCAAGATCGGGGATCGGTTTCATCAGCTGGACGCCATCGGCCTCGTCCTCGAGACCCTTGTCGACTTTCAGGAAGGGCACAACGCCGCGATCCCAGAGCGCTTCGGGCACCGGCTTGCCGCCAGCATCGCCATTCATCGTCTTTTCGAACAGGATCGCGCCGATCACCTTGCCATTGCCGAAGCTGGGCGAGGTGATGATCCGGCTGCGCATCTTGTGGATCAGGCCGAACATCTCGTCGTCATTGGAGAATGAATCGGCACCGATGCCGTAACCGGCCAGGGCCTTGGGCGTCGAGCCACCGCTCTGGTCCAGTGCGGCAATAAAGCCTTGGCCATTCTCGATCTTGCTCATCATTTCACTATTCGCCATTTTCATTTCCTGATATGTTCAATATTATTGGTTTAGCGCTTCGACGCCGGGCAGAGGCTTGCCTTCCATCCATTCAAGGAAAGCGCCTCCTGCGGTCGATACAAAGCTGAAATCATCGGCAACGCCGGCATGGTTGAGCGCGGCGACCGTATCGCCACCCCCTGCGACAGAGAGCAATTGCCCTTCCTTGGTCAGGGCCGCGGCGGTTTTCGCCAACGCGACCGTGGCACTATCAAACGGCGGCGTCTCGAACGCACCGAGCGGACCGTTCCAGACCAGAGTCTTGCAGGTCTTCAATACATCGGACAGCGCCTCGACGGCAGCAGGCCCGATATCGAGAATCATTTCATCGGCCTCGACCTCGTGGACATTGACCGTACGGGTCGGCGGATTGGCGCGGAATTCCTTTGCCACCACCACATCATAAGGCAGATGCACGGTGCAGTCGGCCGCGTCCGCTGCGGCCAAAATTTCGTTGGCGGTGTCGGCCAGCTCATGCTCGCACAGGGACTTGCCGACATCGACGCCGCGCGCCGCCAGAAAGGTGTTGGCCATGCCGCCGCCGATGATCAGATGATCGACCTTCTCGACCATCTGCCGCAGCACGTCGAGCTTGCTGGAGACTTTCGCCCCGCCGACCACGGCGGCCACCGGATGCTCGGGATTGCCCAGCGCCTTGTCGAGCGCGGTCAGTTCACCTTCCATCGAACGGCCGGCGTAGGATGGCAGCAGATGCGCCAGCCCCTCGGTCGTCACATGCGCGCGGTGCGCCGCCGAAAAGGCATCGTTGACATAGAAGTCACCGAAAGCGGCGATCGCCTTGGCCATCGCCGGATCATTTTCTCCTCGCCCGGCGCAAAGCGGCTGTTTTCCAGCACGGTGATGCTGCCCTCGGGCAAGGCATCGATGGCCGCCTGGTCGGGTTTCTGCATGAAGCCGACGTCCCGGCCCAGGACCGCCGCCAGAGGGGCGACCACGGGTTCGAGCGAATATTCGGCTACATATTCCCCTTTCGGGCGTCCGAAATGGGCGAGCAACAGCAGCTTCGCGCCCTTGTCAGCCAATTCGGTGACCGTCGGCATCAGGGCCTTCAGGCGCATGTCGTCGGTTACCTTGCCGTCCGCCATCGGGACGTTCAGGTCGACGCGGACCAGGCCGCGCTTCCCCCGAACATCACCGATATCATCAAGCGTTTTGAAGCTATTAGCTGACATTAATCAGAACCTTTGTGAGTTAGAGCAAGCCCGCCATGACCTTGGCTGTATCGATCATGCGGTTGGAGAAGCCCCATTCATTGTCATACCAGCTGACGACGCGGACAAGCTTGCCGTCCATCACCGTGGTTTCGAGACTGTCAACCGAGCTGCTGGCCGGCTGATGGTTGAAGTCGCTGGACACCAGCGGCTTGTCTTCAAAGACCAGCACGCCCTTCATCGCGCCTTCGGCAGCGGCTTTCAGCGCGCCGTTGACTTCCTCGACCGTGGTGTCGCGGCTTGGCGTGATCACCAGATCGACCAGGCTGACATTCGGGGTCGGCACGCGGACGGACGAGCCGTCGAGCTTGCCGTTCAGTTCCGGCAGCACCAGACCGACGGCGCGGGCAGCCCCGGTGGTCGTCGGGATCATGTTGACCGCACCGGCGCGGGCACGGCGCATGTCGCTGTGCATCTGGTCGAGCATCCGCTGGTCGTTGGTATAGCTGTGGATCGTGGTCATGAAACCGCGCTCGATGCCCACCGTGTCGTGCAGCACCTTAGCAACCGGAGCGAGGCAGTTGGTCGTGCAGGACGCATTGGAAACAATGATATCCGATGACGTCAGGACGTCGTGGTTGACGCCGTAGACGACCGTTTTCAGGTCACCCTTGGCCGGTGCGGAGATCAACACGCGTTTCGCGCCGGCGTCGATATGCGGTTGTGCCGCATCCTTGGACTGGAAGAAGCCGGTGCATTCGAGCACGATGTCCACGCCCATGTCGCCATGCGGCAGATCGCCGGGATTGCGTTCAGAGGTCACCGCGATTTTCTTGCCATTGACCATGATATGATCGCCATGGGCGGTCACTTCGCCGGGGAAACGGCCATGCACACTGTCATAGGCGAACAGCAGAGCGTTGGATTCGGCGTCCGCCAGATCGTTGATCGCGACCAGTTCGAGACCGTCATCTTCGCGTTCCAATATCGCGCGGGCGACCAGACGGCCGATCCGGCCAAATCCGTTAATTGCTACTTTTGTCATCAATTTTGCTCCTTTGCATGCGAACTTGCTGGCTGTGTTCAGCCAATTTTTCTAGTATTTGCGGGGTGATGGCATCTGCGGTCAGCCCGAAATGCTCGAAAAGGTCATTGATCGGCGCCGATGCTCCAAAGCTGTCGATGCCAAAGCGCAGCCCGTCCAGGCCGGTATAACGTTCCCAGCCGAAGGTTGTCCCCGCTTCGATAGAAACCCGCAACATATCCGGGCCGCCCAGCAGGTCGCCGCGATATTCGGCAGACTGCTCGTCGAACAATTCGGTGCAAGGCATCGACACGACATCCGCGCCGGTACCGGCAGCCTCCAGCTTCTCGGCAACCGCCAGCGCCAGCGATACTTCCGAACCCGTTGCAATCAGCACGACCCGCTTCGCATTTTCCGCCGACTTGACGCGATAAGCGCCCTGTTCGCAGCGGTTTGTGCTGACGTCATCGCGGATAGGCGCCAGGCCCTGGCGGGTCAGGGCCAGTGTCGAGGGACCATCGGCGCGCTTGATAGCGAGCGCCCAGCATTCCGCCGTTTCGATGGCGTCGGCGGGCCGGTAGACGTGCATGTTGGGCATCAGGCGCAGGCTCTGGACATGCTCGATTGGCTGATGGGTCGGACCATCCTCGCCAAGACCGATGCTGTCATGGGTCATCACATAGATGGCCCGGGCGTCTGGATCGCGGAAAGCCGCATAGCGCCGCGGCAATAGTCGGTGAACACCAGAAATGTCCCGCCATAAGGAATGATACCGCCGTGCAGCGCCATCCCGTTCATCGCCGCCGCCATGCCGAACTCGCGGATGCCATAATAGATATAGCGACCCGAATAATCGTCTTTTGTCAGTGGCTTGGTGGAAGGAGTTTTGGTATTGTTTGAACCTGTCAGATCGGCACTGCCGCCGATCATTTCGGGCAGAACCTCGGTGATCGCGCCGAGCGCCATTTCGGAAGATTTGCGAGTCGCCCATTTCGGCGGATCCTTGGCCAAGCCTTCCATATAGGCCTGCATCGCATTGCCCTCCGGCAGCTCACCGGCCATACGGCGCTTGAACTCGGCGGCCTGCGCATGGCCTTCCAGCCGCGCGTCCCAGTCCGCGTGCACCGCAGCGCCCTTCTCTCCCAGCTTGCGCCATGCCGCCTTTATGTCGTCCGGAATGACAAAAGGCTCTGCATCCCAGCCGAGCGCGGCACGGGTGCCAGCGATTTCCTCGTCGCCGAGCGGCGCGCCATGGGTCGCCGAGGTGCCCTGCTTGGTCGGGGCGCCATAGCCGATGACCGTCTTGCAGGCGACCAGCGAAGGCCGCGGATCGGCTTCTGCTTCCTTCAGCGCCCGGCGGATATCGTCAAAGTCATGGCCATCGCAGGACACGACGTGCCATCCGGACGCCCGATAGCGTGCCGGAATATCTTCACTGGTCGATAATTCCGTTCCACCGTCGATAGTTATACCATTATCATCCCAAAGAACATTAAGTCTACCGAGCCCCAGATGTCCGCCCAGACCAACCGCTTCATGGTTGATCCCTTCCATCAGGCAGCCGTCACCGGCAATCACCCAGGTCTTGTGATCAACCAGATCATCGCCGAAGGTCGCGTTCAGATGGCGCTCGGCAATCGCCATGCCCACTGCGGTGGCAAAGCCCTGCCCCAGCGGCCCGGTTGTCGTCTCGACGCCTTCCAGCTTGAAATTTTCCGGATGGCCGGCGCAGGGCGAGCTGAGCTGGCGGAAATCCTTGATATCCTGCAGCGTGGGCCGCGCATAGCCGGTCAGATGGAGCAGCGAATAGATCAGCATCGAGCCATGGCCGGCCGACAGGACAAAACGGTCACGATCCGCCCATTTCGGGGCTTTCGGATCATATTTCAGAAAATCGCTGAACAGGACCGTGGCCACGTCCGCCATGCCCATCGGCATCCCTGGATGGCCGCTGTTTGCCGCTTGTACCGCATCCATGGAGAGCGCTCTGATGGCGTTTGCCATGCTTTTTCGGTAACGGTCATATCTAGTCTGATCCCCTGGATTGGACGCGTGAAAAAACGCAACGGAATGCCGCGATTCGCTATTTTGCCTCTTCCTTTGATGATCCAGCGAGGCGGCGTCAAGGACCGCTTTTCATCATCCGGTGTTTACGGCGTCAGAATAGATTGATAGCAACGAAAGACAGGAACTGACCTGTTGGGAACAAGCTTTGGAAAATGCTCATGGACAATGAACGTGTCATCCTGGCCATCGGCCGGATCGAACGGGCGCTCAGTCGCATAGAATCGGCCAAGAACAGGCCTGAGGCCAATATAGACCCGGCACTGGAAGCGCGCCACGAGGCGCTCAAAGCAGAAATGAAGCAGGCCATCCGGACGATAGACGGGTTGATCGAGCGGCAGGAGCACTGACATGGCGCAAATGAAACTGGAAATCGGCGGACGCTCCTTCATGGTGACCTGCCAGGACGGCGAAGAAGCCCATCTGACGAAACTGGCCGCAATGGTCGACGGAAAAGCCCGTGAATCCGGTGATCCGGCCGGCCTGACCGAAAGCCGTATGCTGCTGTTCACTTCGCTGCTGCTCGCCGATGAGCTGCACAGCGCGCAATCCGACAATGCCGCGCCTGTCCAAGCCGACGCGCCGGCCAAACCCGACCCGATGGACGAAAAGGCCATTGCCGCCTTGGAAAAACTGGCAGATCGCGCCGAACAATTGGCGAACAGTCTTGAGTAACACCCCCATCGCGCCTAGATAGGGTGTGACGGGTACTGTCTGGCACGAGCTAGATACGAACATCCCTGAGGCGATATAACTTCCTAGGGAGCTGTCCCTGCCCGGATTGCGGACTGTTTTGCAGTCGGGTCCGATGCATATGGCGCCCACCTGACGTAATAGGCGTCAGAGGATTTTCCGGCCAACGACCGAGACGGTCCCGTCACCTTCCCAAAGAAAGACATTCTTTTGAGTAGCTTAAAAGAGAAAAAGCAGAAACTACGTAAAGAATATAGAAGGCGGCGCGACAGCTTTGTCGGGCAATTGGACGGGGCCAGCCGCAATCTGTCCTTTCGCCGTCCACCCTCCCCTCTGGCCCGCCTGCTTGCTCCCGGAAAGACAATCGCCTTTTACCGGAGCGTAGGCAGCGAAGCGCCCACCGAGCGGCTGGTCGAATATCTGACCGAGACCGGCGTCAATATCGCCTTTCCCCGCGTGATGGATAGCGGCGCACTGGAATTCCGGATGGTGACCGGCCCGGAGCTGCTGGAATGCGGCTTCCGCGACATCCCCGAACCGGACGATTCCTGCCCGCTGGTCGATCCTGATGTGATCATAGCCCCGCTCGTTGCCTTTGACCGGTCGCTGCGGCGCCTCGGCCAGGGTGGTGGCTATTATGACCGCAGCTTTGCCCGATATCCCGATATACCCCGTATCGGCCTGGCCTGGTCGGTTCAGGAAGCCGACGAGATACCGACCGAAGCGCACGACCTGCCCTTGCAGATGATCGTAACGGAATGCGAAATAATCGAATGATACAGGATGACGCCATGACGCCAGAAACCGACAGCCAGCCGAAAGACCAACCCAGCTGGCGCAAGCCGGCGGGCATGATCCTGATACTGGTGCTGATCCTGTTGTGGTGCGGAATCGCGGTCACCCTGATCGAAAGGATCAGCGCGCTGAACTTCTGGCTGCAATTGCCAGTCTATGTGATTCTCGGAATTGCGTGGATCTTCCCGATGCGTCCATTATTGACCTGGATGAATACGGGGTCTTGGCGCCATTTCCCGGAAAACAAGGGAAATGCGCGAGTGACGAGACTTGAACTCGCGACCTCCGGCGTGACAGGCCGGCGCTCTAACCAACTGAGCTACACCCGCTTATGTGCCTCTATAGGCGGTGGAGCAGCGCAAGTATAAGAGCGGTGCATCCCTGTCAACAACACTCTTTCGATTATTCTATATATTTCTCGAAATTTCTCTCCGCGACGCATTTGCCCCTCCTGACATAGCCTTTCTGCCGCAAGCTGCCGAAGCGGGATTCGCTATTTCCCGAAACCAGCCATCAACGGTCGCAATGGTCAGAAGTTAAGCGCAATCATGGTAAACAGCGGGTTAACCAGCGCGAAATGACTGCTTAACGATCCGGGAAAAACGCCAGATCTCCGTGATTTTAAAGGAAGGTGGCGGGCCAACATCATTTATTTCCCGTTTACCAAATATTTTGCTTTCTTTGGCATATGGCCGGCATGGAATATGCACAAACACAGTTTTCGGGATGCCGACCGCCTTCGCCAAGTTCGCTTGGTGCGGGTCTCCGTCTGGCGCTGGCGCTGGGCACGGCTGCCCTTGCTCTGCCGTCCACTGCTGCACAGGCAGCGGGAACGCTGGCGGGAACCGACATCGTCAATGTCGCGCAGGCCACTTATGACTCGCCCGAGGGCGGCACGCCGATCACGATTGATTCGAACAAGGTCACCATCAAGGTCGACGAACTGCTTGATGTCACGGTCGTCTCCAGCGATCCCGGTGATGTGGCCAGCGCTCCTGGTCTTTCTGCACAGGTACTGAGCTATCAGGTTACCAACAGCGGAAACGGGTCGGAAGCCTTCACCCTGTCCGCCGACACGGCCAAGCCCGGTGACGAATTTGATTCGGTCTTCGAGCAGACGATTCTCGATAGCAATGGCAACGGAGTCTATGATCCGGGCGTCGACACTCTCTATACGCCCGGCACCAATGATCCGGTGCTGGCACCCGATGAAAGCATAGCGGTTTTCATCCTGTCGACGATTCCCGCGGCCGCCGGTGACGGGGACCGCGCCGAGATCGAGCTGTCCGCAGTCGCCAATACCGGCCATGGCACGCCCGGCACGATATTCGCCGGACAGGGCGATGGCGGCGGCGATGCCGTGATCGGTTCCACCGGCGCGCGCGATGCCGACAGCGGCTTTTTCGTGATCCAGGCATCCGACGTCACGCTGACCAAAAGCGCGACCATCACCGATCCGTTCGGCGGCGCGCAGCCGGTCCCCGGCGCGGTCATCCTCTATCAGCTGGTCGCGACCACGGTCGGCTCCGGCGATCTCGTCAATCTGGTGATCAGCGACGATATACCCGCCGAGACCACTTACAGATCCGGAACCATCACGCTCGAAGGCGCACCGCTGGGTGATGCCGACAATGACGGCGACGCCGGCAGTTTTGCCGACGATTCGATCGCCGTGGCGCTGGGCACGGTTCCGGGCGGGCAGACCCGCACCATCACTTTTCAAGTCACCGTCGACTGAACGCAATCGGGGTATAGCAAAATGATAAAAGCAATTTCTCTCGCGATAGCACTGATCATGCCGGGCACGGCGATCGCGGCCAATAATGTCAGCCTGTCGAGCGACGTTTTCGTCGAACGCAAGGTGGCAAAGCCGAACGGCACCACCGCGCTTGTGCTCGAGGAGCCGACGACCGTCACACCGGGCGACAAGCTCGTGTTCGTCGTCAAATATAAAAATGTCGGCAGCGCGCCGGCTACGGATTTCTCTGTCACCAATCCGCTACCGAAGGCGGTGGCGTTCAATGGAACGTCTGATGGCACTGAAATTGTCTCCGTTGACGGAGGCAAGAACTGGGGGCCGCTTGCGGACCTCACTTACCTGGGTGCGAACGGTGAAATCCGTCCTGCCCTTATGACCGATGTCACCCATGTGAAATGGACGTTCAATCGTGCCCTTTCTGCAGGTTCGGGAGGGAAATTGGTTTTTCGCGGCACTGTGAAGTGACCGCAACCGTACCGGATCGCCGCGGGGTTAGGCGATCCAAATAAGTGAAACAGGAGACAGTTATGACCAGTATACTGAAACTTCTCGTTGCCACTAGTACCATTTCTGTAGCGGCGCTGGGTGCAAACCCCGCGTTCGCTGCAGATCTGGGCACTGATGCAGGAACGAGCATTACCAATACCGTAAGTGTGGCATATAATGTCGGGGGGACCGGCCAGACCGCGGAAACCGACAGTGACGTGTTTGTAGTCGACCGCAAGGTGAACCTTGTCCTCGCCAAAAGCGATTCGGTGAACACATCGGTCGCGCCGAACGCGACGCAGCAGGCGGTGACCTATACCGTCAGCAACCAGACCAACGACACGATCGACGTGTTGTTGAGCGCCGAGCAACCGGCCACGGACGATTTCGACGTGACCGGCACGCTCACCTACTATCTCGACAATGGCACCACCGCCGGCGTCTTTGACGGTAGCGACACTTTGATCACCTATATCGACAATCTCGGTGAAGACAGCAGCGTGACGATCCACGTCGTGGCGAATATCCCGAGCGGTGTCGTCACCGGCAATCTGTCGGATGTCATATTGATCGGCCAGGCGGCAGCCCATGGTGGCAGCGGCCTACCGGCAACCGGTTCGGGCGTGCAGGGCCTTGCCTTCTCGAACGATTCGGGTGACGCGGACGACACTTCGGTAGTGCAGAATGTCTTTGCCGACGCGGCGGGCACCGGTAGTTCCGATGGCGCCGGCGACGGCTATCACAGCGCTACGGATACCTATGAAGTATCCGCGGCGGACATCACGGTTACCAAAACCAGCAGTGTCTTGTGGGATCCGGTCAACGGCAGCACCAATCCGAAAGCCATTCCCGGTGCAATTGTCGAATATTGCATCGCTGTCGCCAACGCTTCCGGCGGCGCAGCGGCAACCGGCGTGGCCATTTCGGATACGATTCCGGCCAATTTGGCCTATTATAGCAGCCTGGCCACCGGTCCGGCGACGGTTCCGGCCGTCATCGGCGTGGTAACCGAAGGCACGGTCACCGGATCCATCTGTAATGCCGACGGCACCGGCACCGGTGCAGAGGCCTCAGGCGTGGTTTCGGGCAATCTTGGCACCGTTGCCTCGGGCGCGACCGAAACGCTCGTCTTCCGTGTAACGGTCGAATAGAGCCTTTCGCAATTTGGCGGCAAACCGGTATTTTTCCGGTTTGCCGCTGAATTCCGGCCATATTCGTGGGTAGATTCACCACCTTTTTCAAGCCAGTCGGTCTGGCATTGGCGGCGTGCGCCCTGAGCGCGCCGGCCTCAACGGCACTCGCCCAGCCCGAGTTTGCCGAGGAGCAGCCGCACGCGTCCGGTTTCGAGGTCGAACCGGCGCACCATCTGCCGCTGATCAGCAATATCGCGCGAGCGGAATGGGATATCGGCGGCCAGCGGCAGCAGAAACCGTCCAATCGCGTAGACATCCAGATTGTCCAGCCGCCTTCCGATCCGCTGGACGTCATGCTATTCCACTTTGCCGACCCGCCAGGGGCCGAGCAATTCCCGATTGCACAGACCATGTGCCGGAGCACGCGCGGCAGCATCCCGATCGAACTCAGCGGCGCTTTTGCCGGGACACCCAGAAGTCCCGCCTCGGTCGTGCCGACGGACAGTATCAGGGCCGGTGAGCCGCTGATCATCTCGATAAAAGCGGCAAATCGCAATCTCGATCCGCGGGCGATCGAAAGCTTCGACATCTATCTGACCACACCGACCGGCGACCGGGAACAGATCAATATCGTCGAGACAGCGCCCGACAGCGGCCGCTTTGTCGGCCTGATCAACACCGCCGCGGTCCCGCCTGCCCCGGTTCAGGGCGATTGCGTCCTGTCGGTAAAACGCGGTGAAACCTTTGACATCACCGTCCACGAAATGGGCGGCAACGCGATCGGCAGCGCGAAAGTCGGCATCCTGATCGATCCGTTCGGCGAGATTTTCGACAGCAGTGACGGCACGCCGGTCAGTGGCGCACGCGTCACCCTGATCGATATCGCGACCGGCCAGCCGGCCCAGGTATTCGGCGACGACGGGGTTTCGCTGTTCCCGAGCACGGTGATTTCGGGAGAATGGTGACCGACAGCGGCGGCACGGTCTACGATTTCCGCGACGGCTTCTACCGTTTCCCTTTTGCCCGGGCAGGCCGCTATCGCCTGCTCGTCGAGCCGCCCCAGCCCTATCGTTTCGAATCGGTGGCGACGCCCGCGCAACTGGCCGGATTGCGGCGCACCGACGGGCTTCCCTTCACCATTGTCGATGGCTCCTATGGCGGTATCATCATCCTGAGCGATCCGTCCCCGGTCCGTGTCGATGTACCGCTGGACCGGCCCGGCGCGCCGTTGCTGATCACCAAATCGGCCTCCACCGCCCAGGCCGCGCCCGGAGATGCGGTACAATATCGGATTACCGTGCAGAATTCCGACGTTTTGCGGAGCACGGGCCAGATCACCATTTCCGACCAATTGCCAGGCGCGATGCGGCTGAAGACCGGCACGGTCCGCTATAATGGCGACCTGGTCACGCCGTCTGTCCAGGCCAATGGCCGCGATTTCTCCGTCGAAGTGCCGTCCCTGCCCCCTTCGGGCAGCGCCTTGCTGACCTATATTGCCGAAGTGCGCCAGGACGCGCAGCCCGGAGACGCGCTCAACCTCGCTTCCGCCCGCGATGATCGCGGCACCACCAGCGACACCGTCGATGCCATTGTCAGCATCGTTCGCGACGGCATTTCCGAACGATTCACGCTTGTCGGCCGCATCACCGGCGGCGGCTGCAGCGCCGATCCCCGGACAGCGGCGGGCATCGGCGATATCCGCGTGATGCTGCAGGACGGAACCTATACCGTCACCGACAGCGACGGCCGCTATCATTTCGAGGGCCTCAAGCCCGGACTGCACGTGGTCCAGATCGATCCGTCGACCTTCCCGGCCGATCAGGCCCTGGTCGATTGCGCGCGCAACACGCGCGCCGCCGGCAGCGCGATTTCGCGCTTTGTCGAAGGCCGTGGCGGCGCGCTGAAACGCGCGGATTTCCGGGCCAGACAGGTCGCACCCAGAGACATGAAGACCGCAGAGACCTATCACAAGCCGGAACTTCTTTCCGATCCCGAAGCGGCGGGCGCGGGTCGCGACTGGGTTGCCGGCGAACAGCCCGGCATTGCATGGCTGTTCCCCGAAGAAGAGCATAATCCACGGGTCAAGGCGCTGCGCGTCGCGATCAAGCATCACGCCGGCCAGCGGGTCGAGCTTTCGGTCAATGGCAAAGCGGTCACGCCGCTGGCCTTTGACGGCACCAAGAAAAGCGCCAACGGCAAGGTCCGGGTCAGCACCTGGCGCGGGATCGAAATCGAGGACCGCACCAATATCCTGATCGCCCGCGTGGTCGATCGCGATGGCAAGCTGGTCCAGCAACTGGAACGCAAGGTCCATTATGCCGGCAGCCCGCTGCACGCGGAACTGCTCAGGGACCGCTCCATTCTCGTCGCCGACGGCGTTACCCGCCCGGTGATCGCGGTGCGCCTGACCGACCGCGACGGCAAGCCGGCTCGCAATGGCATGGTCGGCGATTTCTCTGTCCCCGCCCCTTATGCCCCGGCGATCGAAATCGATGCCCAGCAGGCCAACCAGCTTGCCGGTCTGGAACGCGGTCGGCCGGTGTGGCGGGTCGAGGGCGACGAAGGCATCGCCTATATCGAACTGGCACCGACGACCGCTTCCGGTTCGCTGAGCATTGCCTTCCCCTTCCGGGACGGCGAAGTCGAACGCGCCCAGCGAGTCGAAACCTGGCTTGATCCCGGTGACCGGCCATGGACCGTGGTCGGCTTCGCTGCCGGTACCTTGGGTTTCAACACGCTCGACGAGCGGCTCGAGGATCTCGCCGACGATGATGACAATATCAATGTCGACGGCCGGATCGCGCTCTATGCCAAGGGCCGGGTCACGGGCAAATGGCTGATGACGCTGGCCTATGACAGCGACAAGGAAGAAGACGAAACCCGCTTCCAGGGCGTCATCGATCCGCGCAGCTATTATACCGTCTACGCGGATCGCAGCGAGCAGCGCTATGATGCCGCATCGGTCCGCCGCCTCTATCTGAAGCTGGAGCGGCCCCAGTTTTACGCCCTGTTCGGCGATTACGAGACGGGCATCAGCGAGCCCGAACTGGCCCGCTACCAGCGCGCGTTCAATGGCATCAAGGCGGAATATAAAAGCGATCAGGTGCATCTCAACGCTTTTGCGGCGGATTCGCCCAACCGCTTCCGGCGCGAGGAAATCCAGGGCAACGGCCTGTCCGGTCCCTATGCCCTCGCCACCCGCGATATATTGGCCAACAGCGAACGGATCACGTTGGAAACGCGCGACCGCTTCCGCTCGGCGCAGATCGTCGAACGGCGCGAACTGACCCGGCATATCGACTATGACATCGATTATCTCGCCGGTAGCTTGCGCTTCCGCGAACCGGTACTGAGCCGCAGCAGCACCCTCGATCCGCAGTTCATCATCGCCGAATATGAAACATTGGGTGTTGGCGACCGCAATCTCAACGCCGGTGGCCGCGCCACTTACCAGACTGCCGACGAGAAGCTGAAAGTCGGTGCAACCGCCGTGCATGACGAGAATGAGAGCGTCAAAACCGATTTGCTCGGCGTCGACGTCCGCTACCGGCCTGACCTCAAGACCGAATTCCGGGCGGAGCTCGCCCTGACCGATAACGAGGCGAAAGATCTCACCGCCTCGGACAGCGGCAAAGCGGCGACCGCATGGCTGATCGAAGCGGAACATCATGGTTCGAAATTCGACATTCTCGCCTATGTCCGGCGTCAGGCATCCGGCTATGGTCTGGGACAGCTGAACGCCGCAGAAAGCGGAACCCGCAAATTCGGCATTGATGGCCGGGTTCGCGTCCGGGACAATCTGTCACTCGCCCTCACCAGCTATCAGGAGAATTTCCTGATGTCGGATGCGCGCCGCCGCGCCGCCACCGCCGAGCTGGAATATCGCACCGACAACACATCTGTCCGCGCCGGCCTGATCTATGCCAATGACCGGCTGTCGGACGGAACGGTGAATGAATCCACTCTCGTCCGGCTTGGCGCTACCCAGCGGCTGTTCGACGGCAAGCTGGAACTGGATGCGCAAACCGAATTCGCTCTGGGCGGACAGGATGAAAGCATCGACTTCCCTGCGCGTCACAGCTTCTCGGCGCGCTATGCGATTACCGAAGACATCAAGATCATCGGCACCTACGAGATTGCCGATGGCGAGAATATCGATGCCCGCACGGCCCGCATCGGCGTCGACGTCTCCCCCTGGAACGGCGCGCGCATCGTCAGCAGCATGAATCAGCAGGAAATTACCGAATATGGTCCGCGCAGCTATGCCGCTTACGGCCTGACGCAAAGCATTCCGATCGGCGACAAGTGGACCGTCGATTTCTCGCTGGATGGCAATGAAACCATCAGCGGATTTGATCGCAGCGATGTCATCAACACAGAACAGCCGGTCGCCTCGGGCGGATTCCTCGGCAATGACGCGACCCTGACCGAGGATTTCCTCGCGGTCACCGCCGGTGCCACCTACCGTCACGCCGACTGGAGCTGGAACAGCCGCGCCGAATATCGCGATGGCGATATCAGCACCCGCTACGGACTGACCACTGCCTTGCTCAGGCAGATCGGCGAAGGCAGCGCGCTCGGCGCACTGGCCAGCATATTTGTCGCCAAGGACGAGAGCGGTACGAGCTCGCGCGTCATCGAAGCCGAAGCCAGCTGGGCCCATCGTCCGTCGGACAGCCGGTGGTCATGGATCGAGAAGCTGGAATTCCGCGAGGATCGCCTGCGCAATGCGGTCTCCGGTGAATCCGGACCGATCGGTGGCGCGCCGCTGCTCGTCGACGGCAATGTCACCTCGCGCCGGATCATCAACAGCCTGAGCGTGAACTACACCCCGCTGGATTCCGGTGGCGGACTGTTCACCGAAGCGGGGGAATATGGTTTCTTCTGGGGCAGCCGCTATGTGTTCGACCGTTTCGGGCAGGATGATGTCGAAGGCTGGAGCAATGTCGTCGGCGCGACGTCAAGTTCGACCTGTCCGACACGATCGACGTCGGCGGCCAGGCCACCGCCCGCGTCGGCAATGATTTCGACAGCGTCGCCTATTCCGGCGGTCCGAGCGTCGGCATCACCCCGTTCAAAAACGCCTATATTTCGGTCGGCTATAATGTCGTCGGTTTCGCCGACCGCGACTTTGAAGAAAGCCGCTACACCAGAGACGGCCCGTTCGTCACCTTCCGCCTGAAATTCGACCAGGAAAGTCTGGGCGGCCTGGGGCTTTGAAGCTCGACTTCTTCTCCCGTGAGGGAGAAGG
>NZ_PYIA01000036.1:0-15088 GCF_013265645.1 Sphingopyxis sp. BSNA05
CCTTTGAAAAGGAGGGGCTAATCGCCGTTCCCCTTGCCATGGCTTAATCGCGCGATTAACAGAGGCGTAAAGTAACAAGGAGCGGGCAAATGACTGAGACACGACGCTGCATGGGGTCTTCCATCGCCCATTGGGCTGCGAAAACTCCGGACAATATCGCGATTGACGATCCGGACGGTCAAGTCAGCTATGCCGAACTCGACCGGCGGGTCACCGAATATGCACAGGCCTTTACCGGTGCGGGTCTTTCCAGAGGCGACCGGATATGCTGGCTGGGCAAGAATAGCGGTCTCTATTTCACCCTGTTCGCCGCCGCCAGCCGCGCCGGCATGGTCATCGCGCCGATCGGCTGGCGTCTCGCCGCGCCGGAAGTCGCCTATGTGTTGAAAGACACCGGCGCACCACTGCTGATCTGCGAGCCGGAATTTGCCGGGGTCGCGAAAAATGCCGCGAAAGAAGCGCCCGATACGAAGACCATCCTCTGCACCAAGTCCGGCACAGACCTGCCGAACCTCGCAGACTTTGTCGCCGGCACGACGCCCGGCGACTTGCCCGAGTGCGATCCGGCGGAAGGCGTGCTGCAGCTCTACACATCCGGTACCACCGGCAATCCCAAGGGCGCGGTGCTGACCAGCGACAATCTGTTCAAGTTGCGGCCTTTGGTCGAGGATCATCCCGACCATGCCTGGATCGACCTGAAGCCCGGTGACAGCACGCTGGCGGTCATGCCCTGCGCGCATATCGCCGGGTCCGGCATCGGCCCGATTGCCTTTTACAATGGCGCGACGATGATGGTGATTCCCGAATTCCATCCCGACCATGTCCTCGATTGTATCGACAAGGGGCTGAACCAGTTTTCCTCGTGCCGACCGCACTGCAGATGCTGGTCAACTGGCCGCGCGCGAAAGATACGGATTTCTCCTGCGTCCGCTCGGTCACCTATGGCGCCGCGCCGATCCCGCTGGAATTGCTGCGCCAGTGTATCCAGACCATGCCGCAGGCTTTGTTCTGCCAGCAATATGGAATGACCGAGACCACCGGCACCGTCTGCATCCTGCCACCCGGCGACCATGATCCCGACGGCAATGAGCGGATGCGCGGCATCGGGGTCCCACTGCCCAGCGTCGAGATGAAAATCGTCGACGAAAAAAGGCAGGAAGTCCCGCCCGGCACGATCGGAGAAATTGCCACACGTTCCGGCCTCAACATGCTGCATTATTTCAACAATCCGGAGAAGACCGCAGAGACGGTCGACGCCGACGGCTGGCTCTACACCGGCGACGCGGCGGTGATGGACGAGGACGGCTATTTCTACATCAAGGACCGGGTCAAGGACATGATCATTTCCGGTGGCGAGAATGTCTATCCGGCGGAAGTCGAAAATGCGATCTTCGGCCATCCGCAGGTCAACGAAGTCGCGGTGATTGGCATCCCCGACGCCAAATGGGGCGAAGCGGTGAAAGCCGTGGTCTCGCCCAAGCCTGACGCCGGCGAAGTCGATACCGACAGCGTCATCGCCTGGGCACGGGAACGGATTGCCGGGTTCAAGGTGCCGAAAACGGTCGACGTGATCCCGGAACTGCCGAGAAACGCCAGCGGCAAGATCCTCCGCCGCGAACTGCGCGCGCCTTACTGGGAAGGCAATGATCGCGGCGTGAACTGAACCGCAACGCGTAATCAGCCGATCCGACCGTGCCCGCAGCAGAAGTGATCGTGGCTGGCTGTGCGACGCCATGTTGAAATTTGAAACGAGAATTGGAGCGTCGCGAAGAGCGACGGACGCGAGATATTTTAATGATCGATAAAGAAAAATGATTGAAGAGCGGAACCGGACGAGCCCGGAATTTATTCGCCTGCTCGGCGGGAAGCTGGTAGATTTCAACAGCGATAAATGCGCCTGCACTTTCGAATTTGATATCGGGAAAGACTATTGCCATTCTGTCGATATCGTACAGGGCGGCTTTGTCACCGCGATGCTCGATGCGGCCATGAGCCATGCGATTTTTCTCCATGATCAGAATGTTGTCGGTCTTTCATCGCTGGAGATTAAAACCACTTATCTGGAACCCACGCGAGCCGGAAAATTGCGCGTTGAAGGCTGGGCGATCAAGCAAGGCTATAAGATCATTTTCATGGAAGGCCATGTTTACAACGAGGATGATGTTTTGACCGCAACAGCCAGCACGGTCAGCAAAATATCCCGCGCGCCCGCCGGCTGAGCCATATTGGAGATATCCCATTGACGGCAGGGCAATCTCGGTATTGAGGGAGGCGCCGTGGATCAGGCGAATTCTGACGACTGCATCAGGTTTCGCGGATCGCTCGCGACCTCGTTGAGAAGCCACTGGCTGAACCAGCGGATCGCACGTCTGCTGCCGGACGCATTTTTGACCGCAAGAAAATAGCTGTAAGGAGTCTCGGCGCTTTCGCCAAAGGGGCGAACCAGTCCGGATGTTCCGGATTTGAAATTGACCATATCTTCGAGCACCAGCGCCATTCCCAAGCCGTGTTGTGCTGCCGAAACCAGTAATGGACCATTGTCATAATATTCGATCTTGCTGGAAGGCAGCGCGTCCAAACCGACAGCCTTCAGCCAGTTGGGCAATATTTCCGGTAAGGCGCGGTGGATCAGAAGCGGCTGCTCTTTCAAGGCACGCTTCAGCCCGGTTCGCGTGTCAACCAGACTTGGTGCGGTGATCGCAAAGGCGCGCTGCGGACGCAGTTCGTGCATTTCGATCTGATGGTCATTCTTGTTGGCGAACAGGATGATGGCATCAAGACTCATGCCCAGTTTCGCCATCGGCGAACCGGAACTGTCCAGGGTCAGTTCGACTTCGGGATGTTTTTCCCTGAATTGCTGTATACGCGGCATCAGCCAGGCTGTTGCAAAGGACGGGGGAACGCCCACGGTGATCTTATATTGTTTTTCCTCACGCAATTCTTCCAGAAGCAGCCCGAGCTTCTCGAACACAGGCTCGGTGCCGATCAGCAGGCGCTTCCCGGTCGGGGTGAGCTGGAATTCATGGTGTCGCCGCTCGAAAAGAGGCTGGCCGACATAGGTTTCCAAATTCTGGATGCGCCGGCTCAACGCCGATGGGGACAGATTCAGATCAGCCGCGGCTGCGCGTAGCGTGCCGCTTCGTGCTGTGGCCAGAAAAGCTTCAAGGGCACCGGTTGGGGGAAGCCTGCGCATTTTTACTCCTGATACTCATTACGACAGCATGATCCGTCATCAGGAACCTTGTCCCTGCAAAGGGTGAGTCAGGATCAGATACGCGCTGTGTCGTGACACTAGCTGATTTTATGCTGCAATGCACCATTTTTGAGAAAAGCTTTTTCTGTGCTTTTTCTTGATCTCGCGAAACCGTCGCAATGTTCTGAAAATGAATGATAAAACTAGGTTTTGCAAAGATTGCAACGGGTCGTGCGCAAGCTGCGATGGTGCTTTTTGTCCGAATCGAGAATGTTGCAACGCACAAATTCAGAAGGGAATTACATTATGAACACCGTCAAAAGAACAGCCCTATTTGCCCTCGCCGTATCGGCGATCGCTACCACTCCTGCGGTAGCCGCAGAGGAAAAAGCATCATTCCAATTTGTTGCGCAAGAACTGCAGAGCGAAAGCAGCCGCGAACGGATGATGATGCGCCTGGAAAGAGAAGCGCGCTCTTATTGCCGCAGCGGAAACTACTCGGTTTTGATCCCCCGTCACAGTCTGAGCAAGTGCAGCGATGCCATCAAAACACAGTGGATGACGGCCATCGACAGCGTTGAGATGAGCGGTGTCAGCGCACATGCAGGCACGGAACTGGCTGACGCCCGTCCCTGATATCTACCACGCGCCTGACATATCGTCCTGGCGCACCGATATATAGTCAAACAGGCCCTTTCCGCTTCTGGCGGAGAGGGCCTGAATGGTGCTGAGGGTTTCAATTTGTCCCGCCAACAGGGGCCGGGCGAAGACCATGATCATGACCGACGGCTTCCTCGTCCGCTCCGATAAATGGCCCTTTCCTGCAGGCGTCTGCATTGCATCCAAAGGTGGTGGGGGCCAGCCATACAATCATTTTCGGGCCGATATAGTCCTTGATACTGTCTCGATTTTGCATATAGCCACCGGACTCGAATGCCGATAGCGTGCATTTACATTTGCCAGATTCGTAAAAGCAGGGGGTCGAGTGCTGCTATGTCAAATGAGATGATTTCATCGATCAGCTATATCAGCACCGCGCGCGCCGGCCTCACCGACGCCGATTTCCAGGCCATTTTGGAAGAAGCGAGCAAACGGAACGAGACCTTGGGGCTGACCGGGCTGCTTACTTTCAACGGGCTGAATTTCATGCAAACTCTCGAAGGTCCAAGAAAAGCGTCGGCGAGTGCATCAGGCTGATCGAGGCCGACCGGCGGCATGATGGCCTGGTCTTCTTCGATCGCCGTGAGATCAAGCACCGGGAATTTCCCGATTGGCGCATGGCGGGAATCATGGTCGGCCAGGACCGTCACCATGGCAAGGCCCAGCTCGACGAAATTCTGTCCGCTGCGGAGATTGCACCGGAGACGAGGAAGCATTTCGAAAGCTTCCAGTCTTTCGGGACGCCAGCGCAATAATCGCCGGGCGGATTACGGCCGCTATCCCGCCTGACCGCGGACAAGATTTTCTAATTCTCTTCCTCGGCGGCCTTCCATGCACCCATGGACCCGAGATAGATGTCGAGATTCTGAAATCCGCGACTGGCCAGCCAGCCAGCCGCCACGGTTGCGCGCATGCCGCTGGCGCACATCAACGTATAGTGATGCGCCTTGTCGAGTTCTTTCCACCGCTCGTTCAATTCGCCGACATAGATATGTTGTGATCCGTCGATCGCGACTTCGCTCCGTTCATCCGCATCGCGGACGTCGAGCAGGGTCCAGTCGCCGCGATGCTCTTGCAGCCGCTTCCTGACAGCCTCCGTCTCTATCATCGGGATTTGCTCAATGCTCTTTCCTGCCGCCGCCGCCGGGACCACGCCACTATAGCCGCCAACGATATTGTCGAGCGCGATCCGGACGAGATGCTCCGTTGCACTGGCAAGCTGGCTTTCGTCCGAACCGATCAGCAAAATGCTGTCTTCCTCGCCGATATACCATCCGGCAAAAGCCGATATCATGCCAACCGGCAGGCTCATCGATCCGGGGAAATGACCCGAGGCATAAGCCATCGGATCGCGCACATCGACCCAATGGGTAGCGCTACAACCGTCCAGTTCCGACAAGGTCAGGTTTTTCGGCCTTGGCACCCGCGGAGCCGGATCGCCGCCTTCCAGATTGAGCCGCTCCATCAACCGGAAATAGGGTGGCTGATAGTGGTTTTCGCTGATCTTGGCCTCGATAAATGCGTCGCGGTCACCGATTTGCAGCCGGGGGTTGTTCTTGCGTTCATGGCCGACCGTCGAAAATTCCCGTTCCGCCATGCCCGATCCGCAAACCGATCCGGCCCCATGGGCGGGATAGATCATCGCCTGATCGCCGAGCGCCAGAATTTTCTGCAGGGAATCGAACAAAAGCCCGGCGACTTCCCGTTTGCGGTCCGGATAGAAATCGGTGCGGCCGACATCGCCCACGAACAGCGCGTCTCCGGTGAACACGCCGACCGCGCCGTCCGGATATTCCGAGTCATAAAGCGCGAAGGCGATATGATCATCCGTATGGCCAGGCGTTTCGATGATCTCGATCGCTAACTGCCCGATGGCGAAACGGTCGCCTTCACGGGCGGTCTTCGCATAAACAACGTCACCCGCCGGATTGGGACCATGATATACTGTGGTGCCTGTCATGCTTGCCAAGATCGGCGCGCCGGAGACCAGATCCTCGTTGCGATGGGTCTCGAAGATATGGGTGATTTCAAGGCCTTCGGCCCGCGCGGTCTCGAGATAGATATCGCAGTCCCGTCGCGGATCGATCACGGCGGCCTTGCCGCTGGAGCCGACCAGATAGGAAAGATGGGAGAGACCTGGTGTCTTGATTTTCTTCAGCAACATGATTTTTCCTCGCGTCGATCAAATTACACGGAAACCGGCCTCGGGTTCCGCCGAAAATGGGGCCGGTAGCGATGCTCGTGCGACCCGACCATCTGCTCCGCCAGCCGATCAAAACCAGAAACGCACGCCAATCACATAATTGGTGACACTTGAATCCTCACCGGCCAGCCGCGCAAAATCGCGGCTGCCGCCCAGTTTCCATTCCTGTTCGATCCCGACATAAGGCGCAAATTCGCGGGCAATCTCGTAGCGGAGCCGAAGGCCGAGTTCGATATTGTCGATACCGGAGCCGATTTCCAGTTCGGGAATCTCCTGAGCTGACAGGTTCAGCTCGGCGCGCGGCTGCAGGATCAGGCGCTGGCTGATCCGCTGGTCATATTCCGCCTCGATGCGCGCGGTGAGGTCGCCGTTGCTGGAGAGAAATGCCGCGGCATCGACTTCGAACATATAGGGCATCAGGCCCTGGACGCCGATCACCGCATGGGTGCGGTCGGGCCCTGTCAGGTCCTGCCGGACACCGGCCTGCAGATCAAAGAAGGGCGCGATGGCGCGGCTGTATAAAGCCTGCACTTCGGCGCTTTCCGGCGGTTCGCCAAAACTGCCTTCGCCTTCGCTCTTGAACCAGAATTTGTTGATGTCGCCGCCATAATAGCCCTGCACGTCCCAGAGATAACCGTCCTCACCTGCGCGTGCGCGATATTCCAGCCGGTCGCCCTGAAACCAGAAGAGCTGCATATTGCCATGCTCCTGATAGAGCGCCTCACGGGCCGGACGCATCGCAGCTGCACCCCAGATCGCATCCGCCGCATTGGGCGGGCCGGTCAGGTTGTTCGGGGACGGTGCTTGCGGGGCGGCTGGCGGACCGTGGCCCATAGCGCCATGGTCCATTTGAGAGTGATCGACCTCTGGTGTTTCGTCCGGGGCAGCGGGCATCTGGTGCGCGCCATGATCCATCTGGCCATGATCCATCTGGCCATGATCCTGCGCGAGTGCCGGCGTGGCCATGATCATTGCCGCCAGGCTTGCTGAAAATAGCCGCATCACGCCGCTCCTTCCGGAAAGGCAACGCTGACCGTCTGCATCATCCCGGCGTGCATATGGTAGAGCAGATGGCAGTGGAAGGCCCAGTCGCCCGGCTCGTCGGTGGTCACATCGAACGTCGCGCTACTGCCCGGCTGGACGATCACCGTGTGCTTTTTCGGCTGGTGATGGCCCTGTCCGTTGACCAGTTCGAAGAACATGCCGTGCAAATGGATCGGATGCGCCATCATCGTGTCGTTGACCAGCTTCACCCGCACCCGCTCGTCATGGCTGAAGCGGATCGGATCATCGCCGACCGCGCTGAACTTCCTGCCGTCGAAGCTCCACATATAGCGCTCCATATTACCGGTGAGATGCAATTCCATCTCGCGGTCCGGCGCGCGCTTGTGATGATCCATCGCGAGCGACTTCAGCAGGCGGTAGTTGAGCACCCGGTGCGGCACAGCATCGAGACCAAGGCCGGGATAGCCGGTGCGGTCCTGCGGGTTCATTGCCACCATGTCGATGCCGGGGCCGACTTTGACGCTCGCAGGGAGCAGCGCCGTGTCCCGCATATCCATGCCGCCGCTCATATCCATGGCTGCCATGTCATGGCCACTATGCGCGTCGGCAGGCGCGGCATCCGGCATTGCATGACCCATGGCCGCATGATCCATCTTGCTGTGATCCATCGGTGCATCGTCGCTGCCACCATCATGAGCCATTCCTCCATGACCCATATCGACCATCGACAGCAAAGGCGGATCGCGCAGGGCTGGGAAAGTGGCCTTGCGTCCGGGCTGCGAGGTCAGCACCGCCTGCGCCATACCGCTCCGGTCCATGCTCTCGGCGGCAATCGCAAAAGCACCGGCTGCGCTCGGCGTGACAAGCACATCATAAGTCTCGGCCACACCAATCTGCAGCTCGTCCACCGCGACCGGTTGCACATTCTGGCCGTCCGCCTGGACCACCGTCATCGGCAGACCCGGCAAACGCACATTGAAGAAGGTCATCGCGCTGCCGTTGATGATCCGCAGACGGACCCGCTCGCCCGGGCTATAGGGAAGCTCCAACCCGTCCTCCGGCCCGTGGCCATTGATCAGATAGCTATAGGTCGGCGCAGACACATCGGCGATATCGGTCGGCATCATCCGCATCCGGCCCCACATCCGCCGCTGTTCCGCGCTCAGCGGATAGTCGTCTGTGGCGCTGGTCTTCTGCATGCTGAAATAGCCCTCGCCGACCTTCAGCTTCTCCATGATCGCATGCGGGTGCATCGGCGTGAATTCGCTCAGCAATATGATATGCTCGCGGTCATATTGCACCGGATCGGGGCCGGCGGGATCGATGATGATCGGGCCATAATGACCGACCTGTTCCTGCAGTCCGCTATGGCTGTGCCACCAGTAAGTGCCCGACTGGCGCGGGGTCAGCGGCACATCAAAGCGCGCGCCGGGCCTGATGCCGGGAAAGCTGATCCCCGGCACACCGTCAAACTGGAACGGCAGCAGCAGCCCGTGCCAGTGCACCGAGCTGTCGACATCGAGCATATTGTGCACCGAGAGGATTGTCTGCTCGCCCTCCTTCAGCCGGATCAGCGGCCCCGGCACCGTGCCGTTGACCGCAATCGCATGGCCGGACCGGTCACCGGTGGCAAAGCGGCCATCGGCAATATGCAGGTCGATCTTCGCACCGGAAAGCTCGTGGATGCCCTTGCGCACCGGGCCGCCCATCTGGCCCATGGACCAGGCGGGCATGGGCAGGGCGGCGGCACCGCTCAAGGCGGCCAGACTGCCGATCATCCGGCGGCGGGAAAGGGAGAGATTGCTTTTTATCATGTCAGAAACTATATACCCCCCATAGGTATATTACAAGCGTCGATGCTGCGGTTCGATGCCGGGCAAGAACGGCCCGCGCGACGAGGCAGGTTTCAGGTTTCCCGGAACGACCCTTCGGCTCGTGCGTCATTGTAACAACCGCTTTTGCAAGAAGGAAAGGAACGCACCGACGATGTCAAAATATACAAGATTTATCGTGATGATCGCCACCTCGACGCTGGTGATGTTCGGCCTGATGTATCTCAACACCTACGCGCTCGACCATGTCCAGTTCAGTGAAACGCGGACCTGGATGGCGCTCTATATGGGCGGGGCCATGGCCATCGTCATGCTGCTGTTCATGCTGGGCATGTATGACGACAGACGGAAGAACGCGCTGATCCTCGGCGGGGCTGCCCTGCTGTTCGCCGGCTCGCTCTATCTGGTCCGGTCGCAGGACACGATCTCCGATCTGGCCTGGCAGAAAGCCATGATCCCCCATCATAGCATCGCCATATTGACCAGCGAGCGCGCCCATATCGAGGACCAGCGCGTGCGGGATCTGGCCGACAATATCATCAAGGCCCAGCGCCGCGAGATCAGGGAGATGCAATGGCTGATCGAGGATATCCGGGCCAACGGAAAGGCCGTGACCGAAGCCGATGCCACCGCACGGCCCGTCCCGGATTTTGAAGGTGAACTATGAGCAATATCAAATCCGCAAAACTCTACCGCATGGTGATGGAGCAACATATCTGTCCCTACGGGCTGAAATCGAAAGACCTGCTGGAGCGGCAGGGCTTCACGGTCGAGGATCATCATCTGACCACGCGGGCGGAGACCGATGCGTTCAAGGCGGAGCATGATGTGGAAACGACGCCGCAGACCTTCATCGATGGGAAGCGGATCGGCGGCTATGACGAACTGCGGGTAGCTCTTGGCAAGGATAAGCCGAAGGACGAGCGCAGCGATACCAGCTACCAGCCGGTCATAGCGCTGTTCACGATGACCTTCCTGATGGCGCTCGGCGCCGCCTTTGTCGCCACCGGTGCCTGGTTCTCGATATTGACCGCCGAATGGTTCGTCGCTTTTTCGATGTGCGGTCTCGCCTATCTGAAGCTGCGCGATATCGAGAGCTTCTCGACCATGTTCCTCAACTATGATCTGCTCGCCAAGCGCTGGGTCCGCTATTCCTATCTCTACCCGCTCGGCGAGGGGCTGGCCGGCGTGCTGATGATTGCCGGCGTCGCGATGTGGCTGGCGATCCCGGTGGCCTTGTTCATCGGTACGATCGGCGCGGTCTCGGTCTTCTACGCCGTCTATATCCAGAAGCGCGAGCTCAAATGTGCCTGCGTCGGCGGCGACAGCAATGTGCCGCTCGGCTTCATCTCGCTGACCGAGAATATTTTCATGGTCGGCATGGCGCTGTGGATGAGTTACAAGCTGTTCGCCGCGTGATAAGGACGGAAGCATGACAAAAGACAATATCAGCGCGAAACTCAACCGGCTGAAGCGCATCGAGGGGCAGGTCCGCGGTATCGCGAAAATGGTCGAGGAAGACCGCTATTGCATGGATATCCTTCACCAGATGCAGGCGGTGAAATCGGCTCTCGCCAAGGTCGAGAGCCAGATCCTCAAGGACCACGCCGCCTGCTGCGTCAGCGAGGCGATTGCCACCGGCGACCCCGAAGAACAGCGCGAGAAATTCGACGAGCTGGTCGACCTGTTCGAGAAGATGAAGCGCTAGCAGCCGGGCCAGGACGCGCCACGCCGGCTTGTCGGATCAATCCGCTAGAGCGGGCTTGGTCCGGTAGATTACGGTATCCCCGACGCCTTTCAGCGCGATGGTCTCGGGCGGATCAAATTCATGCGCGCCGGTACATTGATAATAAGTGGCGGCGGACACGGCGATGCCGTTCGGCTCGGCCGCGCCCTCGATCCGGCTGGCGATATTCATCGTGTCGCCCCAATAATCATAGGCCAGCCGGCTGGTGCCGACGACGCCGCCGACCACAGGGCCGCTATGGATGCCGACCCGCAGCTGGATATCGATCCCGCTTTCCTTGGCGCGGCTCTGCATTTCCGCGATCACATCCTTGGCGAAGCTGACCGCGTCCTTCGCGCCGGGCCCGGTCGACGCGGTGCCGCCCGATACCGCGAGATAGCAATCGCCAATGGTTTTCACTTTCTCGATACCATAGCGGCTGGCGCATTGGTCGGCGATCAGGAAAAAGCCGTTCAGCTGCTCGACCAGATGGCCCGGCGACAGCTGTTTGGACAGTTTCGAGAAACCGACAATATCGATGAACACCACCGAGATATCGGAGAAGGAATCCGCCACCACTTCGCCAGCGCGCAGCCGCTTGGCCACCGCTTGCGGCAGGACATTGTAGAGCAGCTTCTCGGTCTTCTTGCGTTCCCGGTTGAGCTCCTGCCGCGCCACATACATAGCCCGCGCCCGGCGGTCGGCTTCCCAGTTGGTGAAGATCGCAAACAGCAGGAAGAAACTGATGTTGACGATCGTATGATACATTTCGTCGACGTCGATACCATGGATGTCCATATAGACAACGAACACGCCCAGCGTGCCGATCGCCCAGACCAGGAACAGCTTCACATTGGCGACAAAGGCGACGCTGGCGATGAAATAGATCAGGCCGAAGAAGACCACGGAAATCTTGGTGATATCCAGATCATTGGCGGCGGTGGTGCGCAACAATACCGCCATCAGCACAGCCGCGGCGATGGTCATGGCAATGAACGGCAGCATGTCGAGCCAGCGCCATTCGATATAATGGCGGTTGGTCGTGGCAAATATCGCCAGCGCAAAAAGCCGACAATCGCCACCGTGGTGATATTGAAGGTTGCAAAGGCCTCGTTGGACGAGAAAACTGGGGTCAGCATGAAGAAGCCGAGGAAGATCAGCGGCCCGAGAATGATGATCGCCCGCGTCGCCTTGAGCCGCGACGCGCGCTCGTCCTGCACATATGTCCGCTCGTCATCGGCCTCGGCAAAATGATTGATAAATGCCATTATATATCCCCCCGGATGAAACGGTCGCTGGCCGGAAAACCGTGCGGCGCGAATGCGGTAATCCGGCCCTTCTATCACAGGGTTGTAGGGTGCGACTATTAACTAGAGGTTTTTTGGATGAAATGTTGTGGCGGGCGGAAAATTCAGTATGGTCAAATAGCGCCGAGCCCCGACGCCAAAGCGGTGGTGCAGGATATGTTGTAGTGGATGTGCGTTCACGGAGCCCAAAAAGGAACAAAATCTGATTCAAAGTTATCAGGTACAACAAAACACGTGCTTTGGCGTGCGCGCGTTACGGCAACGTATATTTTAGCGATGCCTTTCTTCGCATCAGATAGCTTTTTAGTAGCGAGATATTTTTGCAGAGGCCCATGCGGATAAATTAGAGATCGAGAAAAGGTCATGCCTTTTGCTTCTCCAAAATTTATTGGACTGCCCAATATGTTCTCTTGCTTACGATCATAACGTAGAGTTTTTGGGGCATACTTCTTATAATATCTATCTACATCAGAAATGCGGACTAAGAATACACCATCATGCTCGGTTACGTTCTTGTTCAACGACTTGGTTTGCGGCAGATCGGGGTTCAAAAGATCGGCAAAATCACAAATTTCTTGGACACATCGATGACTTATGTTCTGGTATTCCAAATTGCACAGATTTTGATTTTTCCAGCCAATAAATTTGTCGATTATCTTTGTTCCTCGAAATTTATTGTATTTTCCAGCGTTGTTGGTCGAAAATGTTGCTTGTCTATGATCGCCGACTAATGTTATTTCTACATTCGACTTGAATAAATATTCAACTAAATCAAGATCGTAGCCAGCGAGGTCTTGGCTTTCATCTATGTACAGTCGATCAAATATCCTTTCAAATCTCGCAAGAGGAGCAAGGTCAGTTTTTTAATAATCGCGCAGGCAAACTTACTCACTTTATCAAGATAGATTTGGCCTTTGCTATCAAAGTAATGACGTGAAATATCCGTCTCGGGAATATATCTCGCGGACCGACCATTCAAAAATGAAGACGAGTGATCTTCCTTTGATGAAGACATCTCTGATACGGCCTGACAAAATTTTTGAGTAAAAATGCATACCAAGTATCAACTGAGAGATTGCTTGGAACATACCCAAATTTTGTTATTGCTTTGTTGGTAATCTCGCATCGACTATTATTTGTATAGGTAACTACCGAGCACCTCGCGTCCGGTGTATAAAAAACCTCGTCCACAATACGGCTTGTCTTACCTGACCCAGCGGAGGCTACAACGATCTTATTCAAGGGCATCTCGTATGTAATCCGGAATGAAGACTTGATCGTCTGTGTCTAGAAAATTTAACGCACATTCCGACTTATTGTTTTCCATGAAGTTAAGTAGTGCTCGGTCGTTATCGAAAGTTTTTTCGAATATCCTATTGAGCTTTTCACGGCCATTGATAGCCAACAAATGTGGTTCAAGAGTTGGCAAGCTGTCATCATCGCTTGAGCATATCTTGATATTGGCTTTGCTTGAGTACTCTCTATACTTCTCAATGACTTTTTCATGGTTGCTGTCATTATCTGTCACTACAGCAACTTTGAGGTCAAGTAAGCTGGCAATGTCCAAAAATCGTTTGAAAGCCAGTGAACGTACTGAGATAACCTCGATACCGCTTTCCAAAGCGGTAGCTCCAAATTTATCTAAGATCGCTCTTTGCACAACGAGCTCATCCGATGGACCTTCTACTAAAATTGACTTGGGTGCGAGGATCATTCGAAGGGTGTCATGTCCTGGGGCTTTGCGAAAAAACCGTTCTGTAGAATCAGGTAAATCGTTGATCGAAACGCCCAATTTACCATCGAACATGACTACCTTTTCGACGCCGAGTTTATTTAGTACGAAACTCGAATGAGTGGTGAGGATTGCCTGTTTGTCGGATAAGCCCGATTGTAGGTGAGAGATTAGCTTGTTGAGATTAATGTGAGTGAGATGGTTTTCGGGTTCCTCCATCAAGACAATTTGACAACTTTTTTCAGCTTCGACAGCCAACTTTATTTTAATGGAATTTTGCTCCCCTTTGCCAACTAGTGTTAGTGGGATGTCGTCCAGATGTGGAATTACCCCGGTTTCCCAACTCGCGCGTGTAGTAGTGTCCATCGAAACAGATAGCGTTTTCCGAGACACTTCACCGGTCTTACCTTGCAGAGCTTTATTAACCGCTGCGACATTCTCCTCCTGAAGAAAGAGATCTTTCATTTTTCGATATGAAAGAGCCAAATCGACTCTCTGTTTTTATCCAAATAGTCACGGACAATTTCCATGACATACTTATGAGCCCCATAATTATTTGTGATTGCGCTGGGGTCAATTAGTGTGCAGCTTATTGGTTTTCCTTGAGCGCGAATGGGGTTGCCGGCAAACGTGTCCCAAACGATATGATAATATTCTACCGGTATGGAATTCAAGTTATCACGATCTTCAATGTATTCTTTATACTCGTCAGCGAAGTTTTCGAAATCTAGCTCAATCGAAAGTGATATCCCACAAGCATTTTTGCCAAGAGAGTTATTTGTTCCTTTCAGAGGGGCTAACCCATCGTCATCGGTCAAAAAAAGCTCTATTAGTACTTTAGGTGGTGCAAGGTTCTCTCCATTTTTTAAGCCCGCAATGAAACGAGCAACCGTCTGGACGTTAAATAAAAATGGATGAAGTTCGTATAGCGCTGGGCGCCGGTTTAGTTGGCAATTCAATGCAAGATTAATAGCCTCAAGTAGAGTCGATTTTCCGGCCTCATTGTCTCCAACGATTATGTTTAGGTCTGGGTTAAGCTCGATATCGACGTCTTTGAGAGTTCTGTAGTTCTTCACAATCACGCGTTCTATGGACATTGGGCAATCCCAGTAATTATATGAATCCGATAAGTATAACTATTTGTTAGACGATTGAAACAATTGCTTCTTTCCTACACTGGGCCCCATCGCTTATCCTCGTCTTGGCTCTTTGAAAATCTGGAAAAGATGTCGGCGATAGCGTTCGCCCAACAGAAACGATCGCACTCGATTGTCCGCCGCGTTTGAAAGGTCACACTCCCCGCCATGGTGGCAGAGAGAAAAGACCGGAAAACTCAGGCTTCGGGGCAAAGGTCGCGGAAAACAAATGGGTGTGTTTGTGTAAAGTTTCATTGTGGTGCGCTAGTAGGTGTCGCGTGGCCATCGCATCCT
>NZ_PYIA01000037.1:0-8549 GCF_013265645.1 Sphingopyxis sp. BSNA05
AAACTATCTCTCGACGCTTGGCGTCGCGCTCTCGAGAATATCGGTAGTCAGCTACGGCAAGGAACGGCCGGACGCTCTGGGATCCGATGAAACGGCATGGCAGAAGAATCGCCGGGCCGTTACGGTCACCGTTCGCTAGTTACCGCACATCTTGCGACAGTGAACCCGGCGGATCATAAACCACCGGCAATATTGCCGGTGGTTTACCGCGGACTGGACAACGTCTAGCGTGGCCGGGCGGCACGATAGCGGTCACCGGCAATCACGCCCTTCAACAGTTCCGGCTGAATTTCCTCATTCTTGTCTTTGGCATGCAGGACCGACACATCGCCGGTGGTCTCGGCGATCACCACCAGTACCTGCGAAAAATTGATAGCATTTGCCTCGCGCAGCTTTCCCCAGAGATCATCCTCGGTCATCTTGGCTTTCCGGAGCTGGTCGTGCTGGATTTCTCCGCCGATCATGATGAGCCGCGGCTTGTTGTCAGCCAGAAGTTGCAGGCGGGGGAAGCGGCTTCGCAAAACCGCCATGCCGATCTGTAGTCCGAACAAGAAAACAAGCGCCGCGATGCCGTGGGCAATCGGCGGGTTTTGGACAGGATGACGGATCCCAGGACCGACCCGATCGCTACGGTTACGGCAAAGTCAAAGCCGCTCATCTTGGAAAAGCTGCGGACTCCGGCCAGCCGGGTCAGCAGAATTACAGTCACATACATCGCGGCGGCGGAGAGCGCGATCAATGCGATCTGCTCCCACCCCGTGGTCGTCCATTCATTCAGCATCATATTCCCCCCGGTTCGGCTCAATAGGTCAGGCGACTTCCTGCTGCTCTTCAGGTTTGCGCTCGTCAAAAATCCTGGCCAGCTCTTCCGCACGCTCTTCGCTCAGGTCTTCCTTGGCGGCGGCGAAAATTTCATTTTCTTCTTCGTCCATATGGTGCTCGAGCCGCTCCTTGAGCGTCTTGAACCGGGCGAGCCATCCGGTGCTGCTGAAATCCATATCGACCAGATCCTCAAAATAGTCGTCGGCTTCCTTATGTTCGGCAACCGAATGGCGGCCCTTGTCCTGCAAGTCGGGCCGGGCGAGCATTTCAGCGTAGAGAGACTGTTCCTCGGCGTTGGCATGCGCGGATACATCGATCCGCAGCTGCTCGAAGGACTGACGTCGCTCCTTCGTATCGCCGCTGGTGTCGGCTACGCGTTCGAGCATTTCGCGGTGACGATCATGATCCTGTTTGAGGCGGGTAAAAATGTCGGTCATAATATCTCCATCGGTAACGTTCTGCTCAAAAGACGCGCGGAACGTCATTTGGTTGCATTCCGATGCAGTGCATTCCCGTTTCGCAGAAGGAACAGTCCGCTTGCATTCCCCGGGCTCGCTCAATGAAACAGGCCGGCAATCCGCCCATTTTGCAATGATTTCAAAAATCTAAAAAAATTGCAACTTGTCGGGAACCAATGTTGATCCTGGCCGTTGACTGGTTTGAATGGATGTTGACCCATGACCCGGCGTTACTTTCATTCCTCAAAACCGGCTGGGAAATTTGGCCCTTCGTATCCCCCCCGTTTACCAACGGACAGATTTCCCAGCCACCCTCCCCATATTGTTGCGCATCAGCCTGACCCTCCGGATCAGGCACCGTTTGATGAACACAGGCGAAAGACGCAAAAAAATGGCCAGGACATGATGCCTGGCCATTCGTGTCTGTTGGTCTGGAAAGACTATTCTTCGGAAGGCATCTTCACGTCGACATCAGGAACGTCAACGGTGACTTCTTCGGTGCCGACTTCTACGTCGGCTGTTTCAACGTCGATCTCGGGCAACTGGCCTGCGTCGCCGGAAACATCGACATCCATGGAGGGCATTTCGCCTTCTTCGGTAACATTCGCTTCACAGGCGGAAAGTGCCAGTCCAGCGGTCATTACTGCCGCAATTGCAATCTTTTTCATTTTGAACTCCCTTTAATGGTTCGATATAGTCAACGTCAGGATGCGCATAGAGTTCCCCAACAGTCAATTTTTATTCGCGGCCCAGCCGCATCCGGAAGGCATCGAGGTGGAAATAGCTGGAATCGAACTGGCTGATTTCGGCAAGCCGCGCTTCGTCCTTGAACAGGATCCAGCCATGGTCGCGCGCCAGCAGTCCGTCCCGCTCCAGCTGCCGTAAAACCCGGTTGGTATGAATGGGGGTCAGCCCGAGCGCGTCCGCGATAATGGTCTGGGTCAGCGGAACGCGAAATCCTTCGCTGGTTCCGGCTCCGGTAATCAGCACCCGCCGATAAAGTTCCAGCAGGAAATGTCCGATTCTTTCGCGCGCGGTCTGTTTGCCGTTCCTGACAATCTGTTCTCGCAGAAAGGCCTCTTCCTGCACCTGCATCCACCAGAACGCGAGCGTCAGTTTGCCCGATTCGGTCAACAGGCGCCGAAATACAGCCGGCCGGACCGACAGGCCGGTCAGCTGAGTCACGGTCTTTACCGAATGGTCCGCCTCGGCAGCGACCAATACCTGAAGGTCGAAAAAGTCCCCGGGCAGCAAAATGTTCAAGATCTGACGGCGGCCATCCTCCAGCGTCTTGTAGCGGATCGCCCAGCCCTCCTTGACGATCAGCACGCTATCCATTTCCTGGCCGGCATCAATGATTTCGCTATTTTGTCGAAAGTCTGCTCCCGACCCTCGATATCCATGATGACCTGCTGATCGGCCTCGTCGAGGTCGGCATAGAAGGAGATGCGCCGCAGCAGGGCCTTCTGTGCCACTAGCGAAACCGTGCTTCGTCGGGTGCGGGAAATCTGATCGTGCAGATCAGCCCATCGGGCGTCCAGTCCCGGTCAATCTCTCCGCGCAAATTGCGCGTGATGCTGTGATCGATAAGCGAGGAGCCAAAGCCGGATAGTGATGGAGGAGGCTGGGACTTGGGCCCGCCGCTTTCCGACCAGCGCAGTTCGACGATATCCTGCCCGTCATCGTCGGGAAGAATGGTCCATTTGATTTTCACCAGGCCGGTATCGGCGGTCAGTGCGCCGTATTTGGCCGCGTTGGTGGCCAGCTCGTTAAGCACGAGCGAAATCGAGACCATCGCGTTTTCTTCCAGGATGATGTCGGGGCCGAACCAGCGCACTCTTGGATAGGTCTTGCACAGGTCCCTGACCAGCGCAGCGAAGGACCCCGTCACAAAATTGGTGTCGAGCAGGATTTGCTGTGCCCGGTTCAGGGCGCTCAGCCGATTCTTGATCCGTTCGATATAGTCATCGATCGATGTCGCCGAATTCTTGGTCAGCATCATGATCGATTGCAGCGTAGCGAAAAGATTGCGGAGCCGGTGATGAAGCTCGCGCGTATGAAGCCGCAATTGCTCCTGCTGATCGACAGAATGGGTGACGTCCTTATTGACCCCGGTCAGGGTCGGCCGCCCGTTTGCTTCGAGATAGTCGCCGTAGCCCTCGACCCAGCGAATCTCGCCCGAGGGCAATATGATCCGGAAACGCGCTTCATATTTTCGCCCGGCGCTGCTGCCGCGCTCATTGCCTCGGTGACACTTTCCCGATCTTCGGGATGGATACGGGCGAAGGCATCTTCCACTTGGGTGAGTGCCTCGCCGGCGTCCTCTCCCCAGATCTTCATATAAGCCCCGCCCCATTCGATCTTTCCTGTTTCCAGATCGGTCCGGAAGCTGGCAATGTCGCTGAGGGCCAGCGTGAGGTCGAGATTGGAACGGTCAATGGCCGCGTTTTTCTGTGCCTGCTCGCGCAAACGGATCTCGCGGCTCAGTTCAAGCTCGCTCATGACGATATCAGCCATGGTCTTCAACTGGTCGAGCTGGTTCGCGGTAATCGAGCAGCGTGGCACCGTGTCGGCAAACCACAAGGCTCCCAGAACCATGCCATTGGGCGCGATCAATGGCGCACCGGCGTAAAAACGGATCGCCGGACCACCAGAGACCAACGGATTGTTGCTGAACCGTGGGTCCACCGAAGCGTCTTCGATGACCAGCGATTCATGGCTGTCGACCATTCCGCCGCACAGGGAGGATTTGCGATCTGCGTCAGTCTCCGCCAGTCCCACTGCTGATCGGAACAACTCCCGATCTTTCTCAATCAGTGAGATCGATGCAACCGGCGCTGCGAAAATATCAGCGACAAGCCGTGTGATTCGATCAAAGGCATTTCTCCGCGCATCGTCCATGACCTGATAGCTGCCGAGCGTCGCCAACCGTTCGCTTTCCATCGTCGGTTCCAACTCTTCGGTCATCTAATGCCCGCCTTCATGTCCAACCCCTTTTATTCCTGACCCTGAAGCCGTTCCATTACCAACGATCAAGTTGCGATCCTGTTGCATGCTGGTGGAACCAAAGCGGCAAACAATACGGTAACTCACTCGAAAAACCCATGCGGAGGCCCATCCATGTATAATGATGCCCCGGAAAATCATATAAAATGATTGAAGACAGCTGCACCATCTTTTTCGTCGCCACCGAAGGGCGAAGAGCACAGCCCGCTATCGTCAGACAACCGCGCGCGTCTCGCTTCACCGGTGCCAGAACAGCAAAAGGGCTGCGAGAATTACATTCTGCAGCCCTTTGAATTTCATCCGGGACGACCTAGCGGCGCGCCATCAATGCGCCAACTAACAAACCGATACCAGCGGTCGCGGCAATGCTCACGATCGGATTTTCCTTGAACGTGGTCTGGGCCTTCCGGCGTCCCTTGGTGCCGGCCTCAACTGCATTGGCGCGCGCAGCGTCAAACTTGGTCTTCGCATTGGCGCGCAATTCTGACGCATTTGCCTTGGCATCGGCCTTGACGGACTTGGTCAAGGTTGCCAGATCATCTTTCAATGTTTGCAGATCCGATTTTACCGCGCCCATTTCTTCGGAATAATTGCCTGTCATTTCTTTTTCTCCATATTCGGTCTAGTGATCTAATGATGAGTCAACGAACGCCGACCGAATTGGTTCCGGATCAGGCCTGCAAACACGAGATGCAAATGTCGTCTACCTGACGAAATTATGATGGAACCCTAATTACAGTCATGCGTAGGGAACCAATCACGGAGATATAAAATATGTCACTAGCTCAAAATCTGAAACCGCATCTTCCCTATTTACGGCGATATGCCCGGGCTCTGACCGGCAGCCAAAAGAGCGGCGACGCATTTGTGAAGGCTACGTTGGAAGCGATTATTGCCGATCCGGAACCCGTCCCGGACGACAATGATATAAGGGTTCATCTATACCGGGTTTTCGCCGGTATCTGGGAAAGCGCGCATGTCCGGGTGTCTGAAGATCCCGACGACAACACGGCGCAAAACCGCTTGAATGCCATCCCTCCCATCAGCCGTCAGGTGCTGCTATTGACCGCGCTGGAAGGGTTTTCCGTTAGCGAAGTCGCAAAAATTGCCGATGTCGGCGAAAATTCGATCAACGGCTTGCTGGACGATGCCATTGCCGAAATCGACAAGGAGATCCGGTCAGATGTTCTCATCATTGAGGATGAAGCCCTGATTTCGATGGAATTGCAGCAGATCGTCACCGGGCTGGGACATCGTGTCTGTGGAACTGCGACGACCCACAAGGGTGCGCTCGAAGCGGTAGCCAATGCCAAACCAAGCCTGGTGCTGGCCGATATCCAGCTGGCGGACGGCAGCTCGGGCATTGATGCCGTGAAGGATATTCTGGAGCAGATATCGGTTCCGGTCATCTTCATCACTGCCTTTCCCGAGCGGTTGCTCACCGGAGAGCGCCCTGAACCGACATTTTTGATCACCAAGCCGTTTCAGCCCAATGCGATTCGCGCGGCGATCAGCCAGGCACTGTTCTTTTCAACGGCAAAGCAGGACGCCTGATCGCGTCATCCGCCTGAATTACCAGGACAAACGCCTCGCTGCCGGCTCAGACTTCTGAGCCGGCAGCGAGGCGCAACTGTTGGCAGCGGTGCCAAATGAAGCAACCACGATTCACGTCAGCATATTAAAATTTAGGGCGGGGATGTCGGCGAACGCCGGACAGCCTAGGGCGCTATTTTCTCGACTGCGCCGATGATATTTTCGAGCGCCGTTGCGGTTAGATTGTCATGACCGTCCGACGCGGAGGTGAAGCGTCCTTCCTCCAGAATCGCTTCCAGCGATTTGCGCGCCCTGGAGACGCGGCTTTTCATGGTGCCGACCGCACAATTGGCGATTTCGGCCGCTTCCTCGTAAGAATAGCCGCCAGCCCCTACCAGAATGATGGCCTCGCGCTGGTCGTCGGACAATTCCATCAGCCCGCGCTGCAGGTCGGCAAGATGCAAGGGTTCCTGCTGGGGAGCGGGAGCGGACAGGACCCGTTCGGCAACCAGCTCGTCATAATTGGCACTGAATTTCTTGCGGCGCATGCCAGAGAAAAACGTGTTGCGTAATATCACGAAAGTCCATGCACGCATCGATGTGCCGGCAATGAAACGGTCGCGCGCAGCCCATGCTTTCAACAAGGTGTCCTGCACAAGATCGTCGGCAAGATCACGATCGCCTGACAGACTTCGGCCGAAAGCACGCAAATGCGGAATTGCTTCCGTCAGCTGCTGCTTGAACTGCGCCGGCGGCAACGCCTGGGGCTTATTCATTATCGTCTGGCCGGCTGGAGTTCACGTCACTAGTGTCGTTTGCTTCCAGCTGGTCCAAAAGCGCCAGCATGTCGTCGGGTAGCGGCTCGTCAAGAACACTTGAATACATGTCCTTAAGTCCAAGGCCTAATCTCTCTTGCATGTCTTCCTTGTTTTTCACCGGCATATCCTTTGACCGTTGCCCTGCATCATCCGGTTCCGAAGAACCCGATGTGCCAGCTTCATCTTTTGTCTGGCTCGTCAAATCATGCCTCGTTTTTCCTTGCTTGAAGACAGAACACGCGGTGTCCGGAAAGGTTGCATATAAATTTTTCGGGAGAATGTCCAATAGCGCGGAACAATCTTGAGAAGTCGGCGTTGGCTTAGTGGAGGAAACACATCACAAGTGGAAATTTTTGGCAGTGACCGACACTCCGGACACGGTCTTATAATCGACGATAGGAGGAGACAAAGGCCGTGCGGGCGCCGAGGTGGAAGCGCTGAAAAAGGCAAGAACAGCAGCATCCAAAAGCGATATATCCTGCTGAAGCAGCGAGAAGCGCATATTGAAGGAGAAAAGCGCGGGTCGCACCCGCTCCTTATTTGCGCAACTTACCGGTTGGCCGCGCCGAACCCGAGCGAGAGAAAGCTTTGGAACATTGTACGGGTAACGTTGGCGACGGTAGCCATGGCGAGAATTTTCGGGAGGTCAGATACGCCGGAGTTTTCCTCCGCCGGAAAATATCGGCGGTCCATATATATATTCGCAAATTGCCGGATCTCAGGCTCGCTATGATGTACAATGATGATCCCGCTGTGCCGCTCGTCCTGAATGATATGATACATCCGGTCTTTGACGGCAGCCCGCTCTCCCTCGATGCACTGCATGAAGTTGAACCCATTGCAAACAAGCAGGCCAGTCAGGCCAAATCGTTCGCTATTCCGCCGGGTAACGTTCGTGATCGCAAGAAAATCCTGCTGATCCATGCCGGGCTTTACGGTGCTCACAAAAATGAGCGAGGTGATCGGACGAGGCGACACGCAAAACTTTCTCATGGCGGCTATCTTCACAGCCGAGACATTGCCCGTCGCGATAGATAAGCGCATTGAATATGATTTGCGCTAACATAGATTAAGTTGCCGCCCCGTCATTCCACCGGCTGCTGGTCATCCAGGAGATCGGAAGAACCGTCGTCAGACGCTCGGAATCCACCAGCCGCTCGACGTGATCCTCTGGCGATACGTCAAACGCCTCCCCGGTCGGCGCTCTGGTCGGCTTCTCACCGGCCCCACCGGCTGCTTCCGGCTTCCCGATCATGTCCATCAGCTGCGGCGGCCCGTTATCGAACCGCAGCCGGTAGATCGGCTCCGGCAAGGCAAAGCCGGCCTCTTCCAAAGCATTTTTGGTGACCCGGATCGCCGCGCCCCGCGCCTTGTTGAAATCGCTCTGGCGCTGGTCGATCCAGCCGTGGAAGGCGATCAATATATTGGAATCGCCGACTTCCCTGATCTCGGCCGTTGCTTCGGGATCGTCCAGAACGAAAGCCTGACCGTTGATCGCGCGAAGCCCCGTTTCGATGGCTGCGGCAGGATCGTCGTCGGCATCGACGCCCAGTACAAAACTGAACCGGCGCTGCGGATTGCGCGTGAAGTTCAATATTTCCGCCTTGAACACTGTCGCATTGGGAATGCGCAGGTGATTGCCGTCCAGCGTCATCAAGATCGTCGCCCGCGAAGTCAGCCGCACCACGCGCCCTTCCTGTTCGCCCACCCGGACATGATCGTTGGCCCGGAACGGCTGGCGGATACTCAGCATGATGCTCGACATGTAATTGTCGACCGTATCGCGAAGAGCAAAGCCGACTGCCAGCCCGATCACGCCGGCTCCGCCAAGTACCGCGCCCAGCAAGGCGGTCGCATTGAGGATGTCCAGGCCGACAAATATCCCGACCATGATGAATAATATGCGGACAAA
>NZ_PYIA01000038.1:0-4378 GCF_013265645.1 Sphingopyxis sp. BSNA05
AAATCGTAGTTACCGAGAAAATTTTGCTTTTCTAAAGTCCGAAATAGAGCGAGAGGGTAAAGCCAATATCAAAGATGTCATAATCGACCGATCGCGCCAAATCGAATTTCTAAGTCAGCTCGACGCAGCATACACTGGGTTTTCTAACGTTTCTAAAGCCGTCATTGATGTTAGCACTTTTCCTCGTGATCGGCTCCTCATCGCAATGAATTATTTGCGAAGAAAATTATCACCCCACGATATATCAATCGCAGTGACGTCCCCTGGGGAATATGCAACCGAGCGGGATGATGGTGAACAATGGCTTTCTCGGGGAGTAAAGCGAATTGAGCCAGTAATTGGTTTTAATGGACATCAACGTCCGCACTTGGACTGCCTTCTGATACTTCAGCTTGGGCATGAATATGAGCGGCCGAAGATCATTACGAACTCGCTTGAACCTGATTTAGTAGTGATACTAGGTCAAAGTAAAATGCAGCACAATGCACGCAGCTACGGGGCATTTATAGAAAACAACGCTACCTTGCTTTTGGATCTTCAAGGTAAAACTAAATCATACTGTGAAATTGGGCATCATGATTGGATGGCATCCAGAGATGAAATAGCACGCATTCGATGTGAATATGCCGATACACATAATGTTTTTATAGCTCCCAATGGGACTAAGGAGCAACTATTAGGCGCCTTTGGCGCAGCACTGGCATTCCCAGACATTCAAATCATTTATGCTGAACCTCAACGTTACAACTTTTCTGCATCAAGCGGTATTGGCGGCACACGAATAGTAATGTTATCTGATATCGTCGGTTACTGAAATCCGTCTTGAGCCGTAGCGATCAGTTTTCAATGCCGGGGCCCCTTGCTGACATGAGTTGGTACTGCCACCTATCGCGATAACTCAGAATGATGCGAATAGATTAACTAAATTGTGTGGAGTTCTAAACTCTCGCCGAATATCCAGATTTACCATGCTGTTTATGGGTTGTAAACTTAACCGCTTTCACACTGATTCATCCCGTCTTTGCGCAAATAATCCTCCACTTTCGCCAACGTCTTAGCCCGCGGCCTTCGACCTTCCCTCAAATCCAAAACAAACCGAGGATCACCCACGGCGCGCTGCCAAACCGCGTCGGTGACATATGTGTCTCTTTCAAGTGCATTTCGATACGATCCAACAGTTTCAAATGAGGCCTCCTAGAATCATAAATTCCTTGTGTTCTTGTTATGTTCCTATTAGGAAGATTGCATATTGTCTAGGATAAATCCTATTGAGGGGTCGAAAGGCACAAAAGATGGATGATGTACGAGAAAATCTGGACCGGCTGATCCGCGAAAACGGGGATGATTATTCCGGTCTCTCAAAAATGCTTGGCCGTAATGCCGCCTATATCCAGCAATTCATAAAGCGGGGTTCGCCGCGCAAGCTGGACCCGGAGGACAGACTTAGGCTGGCGAGCTTTTACGGTATTGACGAACAACTGTTGGGCGGGCCGCCGCCAACTGGCAGTGACGGAATGGTCGAAGTCCCCGTACTCGATGTCAATGTTTCTGCAGGACATGGCGCGCTAGCGACAAGTGAGGATAGGAAAACGCGGTTCTCGTTCGATGAACGCTGGCTGCGCAAACTGACTCCGGCTAGGGGCGTCAGTCTTTCGGTCGTCCGCGTCATGGGCGATTCCATGGAACCAACTCTATCGGACGGCGATGACGTTCTCGTGGATGCTTCCGACCATGGTTCACGGCTCCGCGATGGGATCTATGTTATGCGGATCGATGATACGCTGGTGGTCAAGCGGATTGCGCTGCGTCCTGACAGTCCGTTCATTACCATTGCCAGCGATAACCCGACCTATCCGACCTGGGAGGATATTGATCGCAGCACCGTCCATATCGCAGGCCGCGTGCTTTGGTTTGGTCGTGCGCTTTGAGAAGAATATTAGTCTAAACTAGCCTAAATCCCCATATCCAATGGCTTGCTATGCTCTTTTTCAAGTTCTCGCTGATCCTTTTGCGGTTCTTTGACCGTGGTTTCATTTCCTTTCGCAAGACCCGTGGCGGCGGCTTTACCAAGACGCCGGGTCACTTCGAGCGCAGATGTTTTTGCGCCGTCATTTTTCTCGACTGCCGTTTCCAGTTTCTCGCGGTTATCAACGATGAGCGTCAATCCATCCCGCAATCTGGTAATCGTCACCAGAAACGTCTGCTTGTTGGAAAGATTACGCTCGCGGCTGTCCATGACGGCAATCCCGCGATCAGAAGTTAGCCCTTGGGCCATATGGGCGTTGAGTGCGTAAGCCAAATCAATGCGTTTTAGCATGGGATCTTTATGGGGCAACCGATGCTCGATGCCCGAAGAAGTTCGCAAGTGAACATGATCATTATCTATTGCTGTAATATTGGCCTGATCCGCATTGAACAGCCCGCGTTTATGATCACTGTCGGTCCAGCGGATTTTATCACCGGCATAAATATCGAGCTGCTTCTTTTCATATAGTGCGATCTGATCTTCAGATGCATTGGCGCGCAGTTTGCCAACCTGGAAGCTGCGCTCCCTGCCCTTGCGATCTTTTAACACAAGCTGCTTTGCGCGCTCATCTACCGAGATCACATCAAATTGCCCTTTGCCAAGACGCTGACTTCTGTCCGGCGCTTTCAATTCAATCATCATGCCCGGCTTATAGCTATGAATATAACGCAGTTCTTCGCGGGTGCTGTTGACGCGGGAGAATGTTTCAAGATCCAGCCCGCGTTTTCCCAGTTCATTGTTCTGCTTAAGCCCGGTCTGGACCGCTTCATTGACATCGGTGCGCAGCGCCCGCCCCGACGCATAAATGGCAGTAGATTGTCGTTCCCGGGGAGAGAGCGCAAGCCAACGTTCGGCAGCGATGAGGGCGCTGCCCTCTTTGGTTTCGATAATATGATCCTTCAAATAGGACATGGCCTCGCCGATATTTCCGGCCTGGGCTGAATATTGCGCGCGGCGTAATATTTTATCACGCGCGCGCAAGTTGGTGATCATTTTGGCGGTATCAATGCCCGATGCCTGTACAAGCGCAAAGGGCTTGCCAGCATCGACAGCGCCGAGCTGCTTCTTGTCACCAATCATAACCAGACGGTCGACCTCAAGGAGGTTTGCGAGCCGGACCAGCTTTTCTTTTTCGACATTGGAGACCATCGAGGCCTCGTCGAGAACCAGCACATGGTTTTTCATGGCAGCTTTGGCTTCCATAAGAGCCTTTTTATCGGCTCCCTCCTCAAGAAGGTTTTTATGACTTCCAATGAAGCGCGCCAAAGTCATCGACGCAATCCCGGTATCGCGCTCAAGCATCTGGACGAGCGTATTCTGGACGGCGAGCCCCAGAACCGTTTTGCCATTCTCGCCAAGAAGCTGCGAGACGGGTTTGAGAAGGCTGCTTTTGCCTGCACCTGCAATGCCCTGCACTGCGATAATACGGTTGCACGATGATAATATCATCCGCCCTGCGGATTCTTGGCCTTTGTTAAGTGTCATGCCGAATTTCAATCCCGCGACCGCCTGCAACTGCTCGCCTGCCATGTCCGATGACAAAATAGGCTCTGACTTGCCCCTGCCCGCTTCGACCTGTCCAATGATGCGCTGCTCGATCTGCAAGGCATCGCGCGTGGTGACAAAATCGCGGTCGCGTCCTTTGCCCCGAACAAGCTCACCTTCCCTGACAAGTGCCCTGACGCGGCGTTCAACATGGGCAATTGATGTCGGGAGGCCAAAATCCAAAGCAGTCTTATAAACATCATAAACCCCAAATGCTGCTTCGCGCTGGCTCAGATGGCGAATGGCTGAAGCGGCCGCCTGCGCTGCGGCAATCTCTTCGCGGGGTTTGTTCAGGATATGCGCTGGCATCAAAGGATCTGCGGAGGGCTTTGGCCCATATCCTTGAATTTTTCGGCAACGCCCGCAGGAAAATCATCCCTTTTGCGCCAGTGATAGATTCGGGTTTTGATCAATCTCCAAACCAGCTGCGCGAATGTTCGCTTTGTCGATCAACTCGCCAAGATCGAGCTCCATCGCCTTTGCTGCTTCCTGCCAAGTCGCGGACAAAGCATCCCTGTCCTTGATAGTTTCTTTGGGCGCGCGGCTTGCTAGAGCGGCAATCTTGCCAGCTTCGAGTCCTGGACCCCGGCGCGCATCAAGCACCTCCTGTCGGCGGGTCGAAAAGGCCATGACCGCTTCGCGCGAAATGCCCGCTGCTTCAAAATTACCGTGTTTGCCTTGATGGGCGGGCTGATATCCCAGTTTTCAACTTCAAGACGAAAGCGCGCCACGGTCATACTGTTTAGAAGCGTGTTATTCGACCATAGCTTGTCATTATGAAGCGCGCGCCATTTGGCGTCCGGGCCT
>NZ_PYIA01000039.1:0-39618 GCF_013265645.1 Sphingopyxis sp. BSNA05
GGCAGGTAGGTCGACATTATCGAAGCCTTCGATCAGTAGATGAATATTAATCTAATATAGTGATAACGATGCTTTTGAAAAGCACCAATGCCAGGTCGGTTGCAAAAAGAACTGGAAATCCCTGCCTGTCGTGCCTAGTTTATGGTCTTCGCAACATCCGGAGGAAATATATGTTTCGGGAACTCGGTGCTTATCTCGATTCCATCAAGGCCCGTGATCCGGCCCCGCGGTCGCGCTGGGAAGTGCTCCTCTATCCGGGTGTACTGGCGATTGGCCTGCATCGCTTCGCGCACTGGCTGTTCAAGGGTGAACTCTATTTCTTTGCCCGACTGATCAATCATATTTCCCGTTTTCTGACGGCAATCGATATCCATCCAGGTGCTAAAATCGGCCGGCACCTGTTTATCGATCATGGCTTTACCGTCATCGGCGAGACCGCTCTTATCGGCGATAATGTGACGATTTATCAATGTGTTACTCTGGGCGGAACCAACCCGACCAATGGCGTCGGCGGCAAGCGCCATCCGACAATTGAAAATGATGTCATTCTGGGATCCGGTGCCCAGGTGCTCGGCCCGATCACGGTCGGCAAACGGGCCAGAGTTGGCGCCAATGCGGTTGTCACCCAGGATGTTCCGGAAGGCGCCACGATGGTTGGCGTCCGCGCCCGACCGACCCTGGTCGAGGCAAAGGACTATCAGAAGGAATTCGTCCCCTACGGCACGCCCTGCAGCGAGATTTTCGACCCGTCGACGCAGAAACTGGAAATTCTCCAGTGCGAGATGGAGCAGTTGCAAAAACGCATCGCCACCTTTGCGAAAGAGCGGAATGGCGAAGATCCAGCGGTCGAGACAAAGGGACGCGATAGCGCTTGATGCGTTTCAGCGACTCCAACATATCGCCTTTCCCGCAGCGCGGTGCACCGTCGCAAGTCGGTTTCGAGCGCCGCGAAATTGAACGGATTCTCAGTCTTTATGGCCGGATGGTCGCCGCCGGGCACTGGAAGGACTATGCTATGGATATGCGCCGCGACGTCGCGATATTTGCGGCGTTTCGCCGCGCATCGGAACGGCCGCAAATGCGCATCGAGAAACGTCCGTCCGAACGCAATCGCCAAGGCATGTGGTCGCTGCACGGCGAACAGGGACAGATTTTAAAGCGCGGCCATGATCTAGCCGGAGTTTTGGCACCGGTGGAGCGCAAGCTTCTGAAACTGGTCGCAGACTAGCAACTCCAGACTAATCTGGTCCACCAGTCAGGGCCGGATATCAGCCTTCTACAGCATCCGTATCGAGCGCATAGCCCGCCGACCGCACGGTGCGGATGATATCCGACCGACCGTTGGCGTTCAGCGCCTTTCTCAGCCGCCGGATATGCACATCGACGGTGCGCAATTCGATATCGCTGTCCTGTCCCCAGACGCTGTCGAGGAGACGCTCGCGGGAAAATACCCAGTTGGGATGTTCCAGAAAATGGCGGAGCAGGCGAAATTCTGTCGGACCAAGCGGGATGGTGTCGCCGCCCCGTTTGACCTTGTGGCCTACCGTATCCATTTCCAGATCGCCAAAGCTGAGTTTCTCGCCGGCCAGCGCCGGACGCACCCGGCGCAATACAGCCTTCACCCGGGCGATCAGTTCGCGGGGACTGAACGGCTTGGTGATATAATCATCCGCACCGGTTTCAAGGCCGCGGATCTTGTCCTCTTCCTCGCCGCGCGCGGTCAGCATGATGATCGGAATATTCGCGGTTTCCGAAGAGCGGCGCAGGCGGCGGCAGACTTCGATCCCGGACAGGCTTTCCAGCATCCAGTCGAGCAGGATCACATCGGGCCGATGCTCCTGGACCAGCAGCAAGGCTTCCTCGCCATCCGGTGTGTGGATGACGTCATATTCCTCTTTCTTGAAATTCCAGGTCAGCAGTTCCGCAAGCGCGGCATCGTCTTCGACCAGCAGTAATTTTGCGTTGACCATCAGTCGGCCTCGTCGCTGAGCGCGTCATCGAGCGGCGTCGTCGGATTCTCGCCGCGGGTCCGTTCGGGCATAGGCTCGCCGGTCGCCGCAAAATAGACCATTTCCGCGACGTTGGTCGCATGATCGCCAATGCGCTCGAGGTTTTTGGCGATAAACAGCAGATGTGCCGCTTCGCCGATATCCTTCGGATTCTCGATCATGTGGGTGATAACGGCGCGGAAGATGCTGTTGTAGAAATCATCGACGATCTGGTCGCGCCGGTTCACTTCCATCGCCAGTTCCGCATCGCGCCGGGCAAAGGCATCCAGCGAGTCCCGCACCAGCTCGCTGGCTATTTTCGACATGGAGGGCAGCAGCGAAATGGGTGTCAGGCGGTGCGTCTTGGTCACCAGCGGCACCCGCTTGGCGATATTCTTGGCATAATCGCCAATGCGCTCGACCACGCCGGAGATTTTGAACGTGGCGATCAATTCCCTGAGGTCGTCGGCCATCGGCGCGCGCAGCGCGATGGTCTGGAAGGTCAGCTCGTCGATCCGCTTTTCCAGCTGGTCGATCAGCTTGTCTTCCCGGACCACTTCTTCCGCCAGTTCGAGGTCGCTGTTTTCCAGCGCGCGCATTGCCTTGGCGATGGCTTGCTCGCTGCGCCCGCCGATTTCCGCAACCATGCCCCGCAGTTCATTGATGTCGGAATCGAAGGCTTTGACCGTATGCTCTGTGCCAGTGTTGACCATTTTTGAGTTCCTAAACTTCGAGATATCAGCCGTAACGTCCGGTGATATAGTCCCGCGTTTTCTCTTCCCGCGGATTGGTGAAAATATCGGTTGTTTCGCCATATTCCACCAGGGTGCCCAGGTGGAAAAATGCCGTTTTCTGCGATACGCGCGCGGCCTGCTGCATATTATGGGTGACGATCACGATCGCATATTTGCCGCGCAATTCGTGGATCAGCTCTTCGATCTTTGCCGTCGCGATCGGATCGAGGGCGGAGCAGGGCTCGTCCATCAGTATCACTTCGGGATCTACCGCAATGGCTCGTGCGATACACAGGCGCTGCTGCTGGCCGCCGGAAAGAGCCGTGCCGCTGTCGAGCAGCCGGTCTTTCACTTCACCCCAGAGACCGGCGCGCTGCAAGGAAGATTCGACGATATTGTCGAGTTCGTCCTTGCCGGTTGCAAGGCCATGGATACGGGGGCCGTAGGCGATATTGTCGTAGATCGATTTGGGAAAAGGGTTCGGCTTCTGGAACACCATCCCGACCCGCGCCCGCAGCTGGACCACATCCATTTGCGGCGCGTAAATATCGTCGCCTTCCAGCTGGATATCGCCGGTGACCCGCGCGATCGGTATCGTGTCGTTCATCCGGTTCATGCAGCGCAAGAAAGTCGACTTGCCACAGCCGGACGGGCCGATGAAGGCAGTGACGCTGTCCATGTTTACATCGATGGACACATCGTTGATCGCCTGTTTGTCGCCGTAGAAAACATTGACATGACGCGCCGTCATTTTCGGCGTGGAGGCTTCGCCTGGCATATCTGTCGTGGCCGAATCTGTCATAATTACGCTTTCACTCGGTTTTTGCATTGTCTGGTCGTCATTCATCATGGCACCTACCAGCGGGTTTCAAAACGGTTGCGCAGATAAATGGCCAGCGCGTTCATCGTCAGCAGGAACAGCAATAGCACAATGATCGCCGCTGATGTTTTCTCGACAAAGCCGCGGTCGACTTCGTCCGACCACAGGAATATCTGTACCGGCAACACGGTCGCCGGATCGGTGATACCGCTCGGTGGCGTGGCAATGAAGGCGCGCATGCCGATCATCAGCAACGGCGCGGTCTCGCCCAGCGCCCGGGCCATGCCGATAATGGTGCCGGTCAAAATACCCGGCAACGCCAGAGGCAACACGTGATGGAACACAACCTGGAGCGGGCTTGCGCCAATGCCCAGCGCCGCTTCGCGAATTGAGGGCGGCACCGATTTCACCGCATTGCGTCCTGAGATGACGATGACGGGCATGGTCATCAGGGCAAGCGTCAGACCGCCGACCAGGGCACCAGATCGCGCATGCCGAAAAGTTCAGGAATACGGCCAGACCCAGCAGACCAAAGATAATCGACGGCACCGCCGCCAGATTGTTGATCGACACTTCGATCAGGTCGGTCAGCCGGTTTTTCGGCGCATATTCCTCGAGATAGAGCGCCGCCAGAACACCGACCGGGAATGCAAGCAGCAGTGTCACGATCATGGTGATCAGCGAGCCTTTGAACGCTCCCCATATCCCGACCTGCATCGGGTCCGTAGCATCCGAATGGCTGAGGAAATTCCAGTTGAAACCGGTGGAGAAGCGGTCGCCCAGTTCGCGGACTTTCGCTTCGGCCTCGGCATTGCCGACATCCTTGTAGGCGACATCGATATCCGAAATAACCGGAAGATATACCGTCGTTTTCTGCCCGACAATGTCCGGATCATTCAGGATCATCGCATTGACAGCGGTCCACCCGCCCGGCGAGAACAGGTCGGTACCGTCCGGTCCATATTGGATCTCGATACTGCTGTTGACGATTTCGCGCAGACCCATGGATTGCAAATTGGCATTCGCATTCGGACCTTCAAACTGGCTGGCCGAAGCGCCGCCGGTTACCGCGGGAAAGTCGATCTCGACCGGCAATTCGGTCTGCGTGAAACCACGAAAACCGTTGCCGACCATCACCACCAGCAGAAAGGCGAGAAACCCCGCCGATAACATGACTGCAGCCATGCCCAGGGCCTTGAAGCGGCGCTCTGCGGCATAGCGGCGGGCAATGCGTTTCTGCATGGCCTCGCCCTGCCAGTCGGTCGGATTGCGCTTCATTTCGGTGAGACTATTCATATGCTTCCCGATATTTTTGACCACGCGCAGGGCGATGAGGTTGAGCAGCAGGGTTACGATGAACAGGACCAGTCCCAAGGCAAAGGCCGCCAGCGTTTTCGGACTGTCAAATTCCTGGTCACCGGTCAGCAGCTGCACGATTTGTGTCGTCACCGTGGTAACACTGGAAAAGGGATTGGCCGTCATGTTGGCGGCAAGACCGGCGGCCATCACCACGATCATCGTTTCGCCAATCGCGCGGCTGACGGCGAGCAGCACACCGCCGACGACGCCCGGCAGAGCAGCAGGGATCAGGACCTTCTTGATGGTTTCGCTATGGGTCGCACCCATCGCCAGCGAGCCGTCGCGCATTGCGCTGGGCACGGCGGCAATACTGTCATCGGCCATCGAGGAGACAAAGGGAATGATCATGATACCCATCACCACACCGGCGGCCAGAGCGGATTCCGAAGAGGCGGTGGTGATGCCGATCGAGACGGCAAAGTCGCGTAGCGCGGGTGCCACGGTGAGAGCGGCAAAATAGCCGTAGACCACGGTTGGAACGCCCGCCAGAACCTCCAGTATCGGCTTCATCCAGGCCCGGAATTTCGCGGGCGCATATTGGGTCAGATAGATGGCACTCATCAGACCGAGCGGGATCGCCACGATCATAGCGATGATTGCGCCGATGAAGACCGTGCCCCAGAAAAGCGGAATGGCGCCAAATCCGGTTTCGCCCCTCGGGCCGGCGACCGCTTTTGGGTTCCATTCGGTGCCGAACAGAAAGTCTATCGGTGATACCATGGAGAAGAAGCGGGCGGATTCAAATACCAGCGAGAGAAAGATGCCGACGGTTGTAATGATTGCGATCAGCGAAGCGAGCAGAAGTATCAGCATCGTCACGCGTTCGATCTTGGTCCGCGCCCTGAGGTCCGGCTTGATCTGCAACCAGGCAAAGACGCCGCAGGCGAAGACCAGAAGCAGCGCCGCCACCGTGCCGATCATCTGGTAATAGGAAATGGCGTCGCGATAGGGCTCGACCATCGACTGCGACAGCGGATTGAAAGCATTGACCTGATTACCATAGGCAATGGCGCGAGCCTCGGACAGGATCGCAGCGCGCGAAAAGCCGTCTTGCGGCAGTGCCGCCGCGGCAGCGCTGGTCAGCGCCGCATCGGTGATCAGCGCAGGACTGACAAAGCTCCATATCATCATGAAGATCGCAGCGGGAACGATCGCCCACAAAGCGACGTACCAGCCGTGATAGCTCGGCAGCGAATGGAGCGCAGATCGGGAGGTCTTGCCGCTCGCCTGCATTCCCGATGCCTTCAGGCGTCCGAAAAACCAAGCGACCAGGCCCAGGCCGATCACGAGAAAAAGAAGCGTCGCACTTGTCACAATATCTGGTTCCGCCCCTGCATCAATTTCATCTTAAAGGTAACGCGCGCCCAAGCGTGCTTATTTGAGTTCGCCAACGGCGAGCGGGGTCATGTCGCGGACCACATCACTCATTTTCGTCCGGATATCGTCCGGCGAGGCGATCAATCCGGCCTTCACCAGATATCCATCGCGGCTTCCCGCATTGATGAATTCCAGCATATATTCGCGAAGACCCGGAATGACGCCGACATGCTGTTTTTCACATAAACATAAAGCGGCCGCGCCCCGGGATATTCACCCGAAGCGATCGCTTCATATGTCGGGTTCACACCCGAGACCGAAATGCCGCGGACGCTGTCGAGATTTTCTTCGAGGAAGCTGTAGCCGAAGATACCCACGCTATTGGGATTGGCCTTCAGCTTCTGCACGATGAGATTGTCATTTTCGCCGGCATCGACATAGGCGCCATCCGCCCGGACTTCATGACAGATCGCCTTGAATTCCTCTTCGTCGCTATCCTTGAGCGCCTTTGTTGCCGGATCGGTGACACAGCCGACTTCCATGATCAGCTCGGTAAGCGCATCGCGCGTGCCCGATGTCGAAGGCGGGCCATAAACGCTGATCGCGAAATCGGGCAGGGAGGGATCGATATCCGACCATTTTCTGGTCGTGTTTTTCTTGCCGAACGGACGCTCGGCAATAGCCTGGTAAATCTGTGCCGGGGTGAGGGAAAACGCGACCCCGTTATTCGCCTGGGCAATTGCGATGCCGTCGATACCGACCTGTACTTCCACGATATCGGTAACGCCATTGCTCTGGCACAATTCAAATTCCGACGCCTTGATCCGGCGCGAGGCATTGGCGATGTCAGGCGTATCGGCGCCAACGCCTGTACAGAACAGATTCATGCCGCCGCCGGTGCCGGTCGATTCGAGGATCGGAGACGGATTGGCACCGTTGATGCTGAACTGTTCCGCCACGGCTTTGGCAAAGGGGAAAACAGTCGAGGATCCCACGATCCGGATTTCGCCGCGAGTGCCGCCCTGACCGCCGGAAGCCTGATCCTGGCAGGCAGATAGCCCAAAGGAGGCAACCGCCACGAGCGCGAGTGTTCTTAACATTGAAAAATTCCTAATCCATCAGCGCTCGGCCCCGATGAACATCATCAACGACCGGATTAACAGGCTTGTTCGGGAGGCTTTTAGGGGGGGCAATGTCCTGTTCGTTACAGTTATATTACAATTATGTGACAGCGAGCCGGATCGTCGGTTTCCGGAAGAAATTTTTCCGGCACTTGTTACTCAGACTTCGCTCCGTTCAGGGTGATAGGCACCCGGGTTTGGGCTGGCGATTGGCAACAGGACCGATACGGTGGTGCCGCGGCCCACTTCGCTGGAAATCTCCATCCGTCCACCATGCCTTTCGGAGATATGCTTGACGATGGCCAGTCCCAGTCCGGTCCCGCCAATCGATTTGCTGCGCCCCTTGTCGACGCGATAGAAACGCTCGGTGAGCCGGGGAATATGTTCCGGTGCAATGCCGTCACCCTGGTCACTGATTGCCAGATAGAGCATTGTTCCGGATTTGTTGGGCGCAACGTTGATCGTGACAGGCGTCCCCTTCTTGCCATATTTGAACGCGTTGCTCAGAAGATTGTTGATGACCTGCGACAATTGCGCCCGGTCGCCGTGGATCATCGGCATATTTGCTGGCAGATGGACCACTATGTCGCTTTCCTTTTTGCCGCGACTGTTGATGTAGAAATCGCGCGCTTCGCCAACCAGTTCGCTGAGATCGATTTCGTCGGAGGGCAGTTCGAATTTTTCCGCCTCGATTCGCGACAGTGACATCAGGTCCTCGATCAGCCGCTGCATGCGATCGGCTTCATCATACATGATTTTCAGGAAGCGGGCGCGGGTGGCATCATCCTTGCCCGCTTTCGGATCCTCGAGCGTCTCGATGAACCCCTTGATCGCGGCCAGCGGCGTGCGCAGTTCGTGGCTGGCGTTGGCAACAAAATCGGTGCGCATTCTTTCCGCTGCATAGCGGCTGCTGCGGTCCGACAGCTGGACAAGTTTCAAGCCATCCTGCAGCGTATGAATCCGCAGCTCCCATCTCTGGTCGGTGCTGCCGACACCGACCAGCAGGATAGGCTCTCCGGTGTGCTTGGCATCCGGATTGGCCAGCCGGTCGGCAGCGGCCGGGTGGCGGATAGCGATCCGGACGTCCTCGCCGACAATATGATCGCCCAGCACCTGGGCCGCCGCCGGATTGGCTGCGGCTACCTTGGCATTGCGTATCAGCATGATGGGATCGGTAATCGGGTCGATAATATCCTGATAGGCTTCCGACCGGCCCTGATATAATATTCGCCTGGTTTGCCGTTCCAGCGCCGAAGGATCGGGCAGCGGCGGGGCAGGGCGGTCCTGCAGTACCGTGAACAAAGCGATTGTTCCGGTGACGATCACGACAATGAATTGCTGGCTCGATTGCGGCAATTGACCCGCCAGAATGCCACCGCCGACGATCAGGGTCAGGGCGACCAGCAAGCGCAAGGGCGAAACCGAAGTCATCTGGTCGATTCTGGCTTTGTCATGGCGACCATTTAGGCGGTAGGTTGCCGGATCGGCAACGGGAATATTTCGGAACTGGCAATGCGGCTGTCGCGATCTATAGGCGATATTAACGATTTGCATGTCTATGTCCCGAATATAGACGGGATGACAGGCGAAGGACTGTTCGCTCGCTTTTTACCCGATTTCCGCTTATGTGCGGAGAAGGACAAGCAAGAGAAACCATGGATAGAAATTCGATGAAAGAGGGCCTTCCATCTGAATCGTCAGTCGAAACTGACCAGAAAACGGTGTTGTAAGCCGCCGGCGCGCCTTGATGATGGGTGCAGTCACAGCTTCCGCTGTGGTCAGCATCAAACCGGCGCTGGCCCAGACCGCAGGCTCGGTCCTCAACTGCGAGATTCCGGTTCCCGGAAATCATGCGGCAGGTGGCTATATCGCCGCTGACGGATCGGTTGTGACGTCCGACACGCCGGGCGCATTTCCCGCTGCCGGACGCAATTTCACCGGTGAAGAAGTGCGACGGGCCATGAACGGTCGGACGTTGCCGGGCACTTCTCCGGACCAGTCGCAGGCCTATGTAAATTATATTCGCCGGCTGCAATCCGGCCAGAGCGGTTTTACATGCTATGCCTCCCTGCAAATGCCCCGCTGACTTAACCGCCCTATTTTAACTTTTGCCTGCTATCAGTTCGCAATGTCGTTCCAGATTCGCAGGTAACCCATCATGACCCAGAAATATCGGGCGGCGCCGGCAGAAGATCTGATTTGGCATGATCTGGACAGCATGACATTGCTGTTTCATCGGCCGTCCGGCATCACGCATATGCTCGCCGATCCCGCGCCCGCAATTGTCGAGGTGATGGGCAATGTTCCGCTCGACGCTGCCGAAATAGCCGCACGACTGTCGGCGCAGTTCGACCTCGATAGCGGAGTGGATACTGAAAATATCGTACTGGCCCGTCTGGACGAACTGTCCGCGCTCGGTCTTGTCTCGAAAGGAGCCGGTTGATGGGCGGGATGCATCACATCCTGCTGAATGTCGGCCCCGCCGCCTTCCGCATCGCTTCAGCCTGGCGCCAGCCATTGGAAGAGTTGGAAGCACTATATCAGGACTATCCCGCCCCGGTCGACGGACAGGTCGATTTCACCGTCCGGCTGGAGCCCGAGAAACCATGGCGGCGCCATATTCGCCCATCGGTGCATATCGATGGCGATTTCTGGCTGCCTGATGCCGCGCCGCTGCCGCTGGCCCAGGGACTGCTCGCCGCCGAAATGGGAATGAACCTGCAAATGGCGCTCGGCTGGCGGCGGCATTTGCTGCTCCACGCCAGCAGCGTCGAGAAGGATGGCAAGGCGCTGGTGATGACCGGCCTGTCGGGATCGGGCAAGTCGACCTTGTCCGCGATGCTCGCCGAGAGAGGCTGGCGGTTCATGGGCGACGAATTTGCCCTGCTGAGCCTCGATACCGGGGAAATTTGTCCTTTCCCGCGCCTGATCAGCCTGAAGAACCAGGCCGTCGAGGCTATGCGGCAGGTCGCACCGGCAGACCGTTTCGGGCCGGAAATGAATGCAACGCCCAAGGGCGATATTCGCCATCTTGTGCCGCCGGTAGAGGCAATCGCCAGAATGAACGAACCGGCCAGACCGGCGCTGCTGCTGTTTCCCCGCTATGGCCACGCCCCCGCATTGCGCGATATGGGCCAGGCCGAGATATTCGTCCGGCTGACCCAGGCCTCGACCAATTATGTCGCGCTCGGCGAAACCGGCTTTCGGGCGCTGACCCGGTTCGTCGATCAGGTTCCGACCCGGGCGATGGACTATCAGTCGATCGAGCAGGCGGAAGAACTGATCGACAGCCTGTGGAGCCGGCTGCCATGATGCGGGACGGGCGCATTTTGGTGGAGGCCTTGCGGAAACCAGCCAGCGTCGAGGCGCTGGCGGGCAGCCAATGGGCCGACCTGATCAGTATCGCACGGGCGGAATCGCTGATCGGTACGCTCGCCCACCGGCTCGAATCCGTGGCCGTGCCCGACCGTGTTCGCGCAATATTGCAGGACGCTGTCGGTGCGCATGCGCTGGCGCGGCAGCAAGCTCTTTGGGAAGCCGATTGCGCCCGCCGAGCGCTCGCCGACTATTCCGGCAAGATCATATTGATGAAGGGCACCGCCTATGTAGCGGCGAACCTGTCCGCCGGCGAAGGGCGCAGCATTGGTGATCTGGATATCATGGTGGACCGGAAGGGCCTGCCGGAAGTTGAAGCCGCCTTGCTCGACGCCGGCTGGGAATGGGTCAAGCCGGACCCCTATGACGACCAATATTATCGCGAGCATATGCATGAACTGCCGCCGCTGATCCATCGCGAGCGCGACCGGATGATCGATGTGCACCATACGATATTGCCGCTGACCGCTGGTCCGACGCCCGACGCGGCTGCAATTCTGGAGAGCGCGGTTGCCTTGGACAACGGGCTATATATCATGGCCCAGGCCGATATGGTGCTGCATTCCATCGCCCATCTGTTTGCCGACGGCGATCTGGCCGGAGGCCTGCGAAACCTGTGGGATATCAACCATCTTCTGCGGGATTTTTCCGACGCAAACGGATCTTTCTGGAACGAGCTGGGCATACGTGCTGAGAAACACGGGCTGACACCCGAACTGGCAAGAGCGTTGCGTCTATCCGCGGCACTTTATGATACGCCGGTTGATCCTTCTCTTGCCGGCAAAGCTGCAATGTCCGATGCCTTTTATGTCCGCCGCTTGCTCGCGCGCGATGGCTATGGCCGCGAAGCCCGCAAATTCACCCGCCTGGCTTTCTATGTCCGGTCCCACTGGCTACGGATGCCGCCGCTAATGCTCGCGCGGCATTTGTGGACCAAATGGCGAAAGGGTGGAAAAGCGGGCAGCTGAACCCTTTGCGAGATAAAGAAACAGGCTGGCTTATGCCGTATTTACATGGCATTAGCCGCTGCGAATGGCCGAGAGAAGGCCGCTACCGACCAACCTGATCCGGAGAATATCGATGTCAGATCGCCCGCTAGCCGCAATCATTCTGGCCGCCGGACAAGGCACCAGGATGAAATCGGAAAAGCACAAGGTGCTGCACCCGATTGCCGGCAAGCCGATGCTCCACCATCTTCTCGATACCGTCGATTCGATCGGTGTGGAGCGCACCGTCATCGTCGTGGGCGCGCGTCGCGAGCAGATTGAAGAAAGCGTCGAGGGACGCAATGTCGCGATCGCGGTACAGGAAGACCAGCTCGGCACGGGACATGCGGTGGCACAGGCACATGACGCGCTCAAGGGTTTCGCCGGAGACGTGCTGATCCTCTATGGCGATGTACCGATGGTCGGCGCCGATACGATGCGCGACATGATCTTCCGCCTGAACAATGGCACCGACCCGCGGGCCGTCGTGCTGGGCTTCCGGCCCCATGATGCGGGCGCTTATGGCCGGATCATTGCCGATGACCAGGGCGAAATCGAGAAAATGGTCGAATATAAAGACGCCAGCGAAGCCGAGCGCGCGGTCAACCTGTGCAACAGCGGCCTGATGGCGGCGCGCTCTACCGACCTGTTCATCCTGCTCGACCAGATCAGCAACGACAATGCGGCGGGCGAATATTATCTGCCCGACATCGTCATGCTTCCCGGCCAGAAGAGCGCCGTGATCGAGGTCGATGACCCGGCCGAGGTCGCTGGCGTGAACAGCCGCGCCGAGCTCGCTGCCGTCGAAGGCGAATGGCAGGCCCGCCGCCGCGAAAAAGCGATGGCCGATGGGGTCAGCCTGATCGCGCCGGACACGGTCTGGTTCTCGCATGATACGCAAGTTGCTTCCGACGTCGTGATCGAACCCAATGTGATTTTCGGTCCCGGTGTTTCCATCGCTTCCGGCGCGCAAATATATGGTCACAGCCATATCGAAGGCGCAACCATCGGGCCGAATACCAACGTCGGGCCGTTCGCGCGCTTGCGCCCCGGCGCGGTGATGGCAGAAGGCTCCAAGGTCGGTAATTTTGTCGAAATGAAAAAGGCCACCTTGGGCAAAGGAGCCAAGGCCAACCATCTGACCTATCTTGGCGACGCCGAAGTGGGCGAGGGCGCAAATATCGGCGCTGGCACGATTACCTGCAATTATGACGGCTATTTCAAATATAAGACGGTGATCGGCAAGGGCGCCTTCATCGGCTCCAACAGCGCGCTGGTGGCGCCGGTAACCATTGGCGATGGCGCGATTGTCGGGGCAGGGGCGACAGTAACCAACGATGTTGCCGCGGGTGATCTAGCGTTGGTTCGGGCGGAACAGACGGCGAAAGCAGGATGGGCGACGAAATTTCGCAATGCGATGCTGAAGAAGAAGGCAGGCAAATAGTCCGTATCCAAGTAATTGGACTGATAAGACCTTCTTTTTGGAGCACGCTATTGTGATTCTCATTGAAGTGACGACCAGCGACGAAGTGACGACCAGCGACTTGACATGATATCACGATATGATATCGGTATATCATAATGACCAGAATCCTTGCAGATCTACCCGAAGACGATGTGAAATGGCTCGACGCGCAGGCGGCGGAGCAGGGTAAGTCGCGCGCGCAGTTGCTGCGGGAGGCGGTAGCGGGTTTTCGGGCGGAGGAATCCAAGCAAGGCATCGAAAAATATTTCGGTATCTGGAAAGACCGCACGGACATCGGTGACGCAGTCGATTGGCAGCGCCAGGAGCGGGCATCATGGACGCGGTCGTGGGATTCCGACTATTGGGAAGTACGAAAAGAATTTCCCGACCTGTTCGATGAAGATGATGATCGCGAAGCAAAGCGATATCTTAAGTGAGCGAAGCAGTCTTTGATTCCAATATATTGCTCGACGCGCTGAATGACGTCGGCTCGGCTCATGCTGAACTGAAGCGTTACGATCGCCGTTATATCAGTCGCTTGACCTGGGTAGAAGTCGTTACCGGCGCACTGCCGGACGATGGCGATCGTGCCGAAGGATTTCTATCCTATTTTAGCATAATCGAGGTGAATGAGGAAATCGGGCGGCGGGCGGCGTTGTTGAGATCCGATCGACAGCGCTTGAAGACGGTTGATGCGATAATTCTCGCGTCCGCGCAATTATCTGGTCGCATTCTCATCACACGTAATACAAAGGATTTTCCGGCGGCAATGCCGGGCATCCGGATACCTTACACACTCTAACAAGAAAGTCCGAAAAGCCATGTGCGGAATCATTGGAATTGTAGGCAAGGAAACCGTCTCGGATCGTCTCGTCGATGGTCTGAAACGCATGGAATATCGCGGCTATGACAGCGCCGGTATTTGCACCGTGCACGACGGCCAGCTAATCCGCCGCCGGGCGGAAGGCAAGCTGGCCAATCTGGTACAGGTTCTGAAAACGACGATGCCGAGGGCGATATCGGCATAGCCCATACCCGCTGGGCCACTCATGGCGCGCCGACCACCAACAATGCCCATCCACATGCAACCGGCGAAGTCGCTCTGGTCCACAATGGCATTATCGAGAATTTCAGGAGCCTGCGCGAGCAACTGAGCGCGCGCGGCCGGTCCTTCGAAAGCGAGACCGATACCGAAGTGGTGGCGCATCTGGTTAGCGAACAGGTGGAAGCCGGGAAATCTCCGGAAGAAGCCGTTCAAACGGTCTTGCCCCAACTGCGCGGCGCCTTTGCCTTGGCTATTGCCTTTCGGACGCAACCCGACCTGTTGATCGGCGCGAGGCTCGGGTCGCCACTGGTGGTCGGATATGGAGACGGCGAGACATATCTCGGATCCGACGCGCTGGCGCTGGCACCGCTCACCCAGAAAATCGCCTATCTCGAGGAAGGCGACTGGGTCGTGATCACCCGCGATGGCGCGGCTATCTACGACAAGGACAATATACCTGTAGAGCGCGAGATCACGACATCTGGTGTCTCGGCCTCGGCCATTGAAAAGGGCAATTACCGGCATTTCATGCAGAAGGAAATTTTCGAGCAGCCCACCGTGGTTGCACAGACTTTGCAAAGCTACATCCGGTCGCTGGAACAGCAGGTCGCGCTGCCGCAAATGGATTTCGATCTGCGCGATATCAAGCGCGTGACGATCGTCGCCTGTGGCACCAGCTATTATGCCGGCATGGTGGCGAAATACTGGTTCGAGACCTTTGCCCGCGTGCCCGTCGATCTCGATTTCGCGTCGGAATTCCGCTATCGCGATCCGGTTCTGGAGCCGGGCGGACTGGCGCTGTTCATCTCTCAATCGGGAGAGACGGCCGATACGCTGGCGGCCCTTCGGCACAGCAAGGAAAATGGCCAGAAGATCGCGGTCGTCGTCAATGTACCGACCAGCAGCATGGCGCGCGAAGCCGATCTGTTGCTGCCAACCCATGCCGGTCCGGAGATCGGCGTTGCCTCGACCAAGGCCTTTTCCTGCCAGCTCGCCGTATTGGCGGCGCTGGCAGCACATCTGGCGGTTGTCAAAGGCAGGCTGACGCGCGACGAGGAACGCGAGGTGGTCAGACACTTGACCGAAGCCCCGGCAGCCTTGAATGCGGCTTTGGGCCATGACCAGGATATTGCCGACATGGCGCATCTGATCGCGCCGGCCCGGGACGTGCTCTATCTGGGCCGCGGCCCGGAATATCCGCTGGCGCTGGAAGGCGCGCTCAAGCTGAAGGAAATCAGTTATATCCACGCCGAGGGCTATGCGTCGGGCGAGATGAAACATGGTCCGATCGCCCTGATCGACGAAGCGGTGCCGGTCATCGTGCTGGCGCCATCCGGACCGCTGTTCGAAAAACCGTTTCCAATATGCAGGAAGTCATGGCCCGCGGCGGCAAGGTCGTGCTGATCTCCGACGCCGAAGGGATTGCCGAAGCCGGAGACGGCTGCATGGCGACCATCGAAATGCCGAAAGTGCACCCGTTGATCGCGCCGCTGGTCTATGCCGTGCCGGTGCAGCTGCTTGCCTATCATGTCGCCGTTGCCAAGGGCACAGACGTCGATCAACCCCGCAATCTCGCAAAATCGGTAACGGTGGAATAATCATGGCAACAAATCCTTCTCTCGTCTCCGTCGAAACCGCCAGCGGAAAATTCCAGCAGACGGTTCGGGTCGGCCAACATGAGTTTTTTGCCGACGAGCCGATCTCCTTTGGCGGTACGGATAGTGGACCGTCACCCTATGACCTGTTGCTGGCCGCGCTCGGCAGTTGCACGTCCATGACGATGAAAATGTACGCCGACCGCAAGGGCATAGCGCTGAAAGCGGTTCATATCCTGCTCGAGCATAGCCGCGAACATGTAGTGGATTGCAGCAGCTGCAACAATGACGACAACCGGATCGATGTGATCGACCGTTCGATCATCCTGCAAGGAGACCTGAGCGAGGAGGATCGCCGCAAGCTTCTCGAGATTGCCGAGAAATGTCCCGTTCACAGGACCTTGGAAAACCGGATCGACATTCACACAACCGAGGTCCGCGATTGATCGCGATGATACAGCGCGTGCCTGCGGAACTTGCCAATCGCGCATCGTTGGCGTAGCTTTTTCCCGGAGTGGAGAGCGGCGATTGTCTGAAAGAAAAATCAATATCTGGCGCAATGCCGGTGTGATCAACGCGGACACGGCGCAGCGTATCCGGGAATATGAAAGCGAACGCGCAAGGCCGCTGGGTCTCTGGGCGCTGATCGGGCTGGGCGCGCTTGCCATCGGACTGGGCATTGTCTCGCTCGTCGCCGCCAACTGGGACGATATTCCCGGGATGGTCCGGCTTGCCATTCACGCTTTGTTGATCATCGGCCTTTGTGCCGCCGTCTATCTCCTCCAGCCGCGCAAGGGTTACCTGGGGCTCTATTTGAAAGACATATTGCTGTTCGTGCTGGCGGTGCTCGGCCTGACCTTCTTCGGGCATCTCGGCCAAGTCTACCAGACGAGCTCGCCATTATGGCAGCCTTTGCTGATCTGGTTGCTGCTGTTTTCGCCGCTGTTGCTGCTGACCGGCCGTGGCTGGCTGATTTCACTGCTCTGGATGGCGGGCCTGCTGGGCACGGCAGTCCAGTTTCTGGACTGGTATTTCCAGCAGACCGATGCACCGCGCGCAGTCTATGTTGCCGTCATCACCAGCCTGCCGGTCCTTGCGTTGATCTTTTCCATATTCATGCGGAAAACAAGCGGCAGGCAGGCGTTCTGGAAACAGATCGGGCAATTTTCTCTGACGATCTTTGTGGCCGGGGTCGGTTTCAAACTGATTGTCGAGCCGATCGGCCCGATATTATCCGATCCGGGCAGATTTATGAGCGATATTGCCGTCATCCAGATGCTGCTCTGGAGCGGGGCCGCTTTGCTGATCTATGTCTATAACCGCACCGCTTCGGGTATCAGCATCGCGGCTATTTTGACCGCCGCCGCAATCATCAGCTTTGCCGGCAGCGTCGCGCAACCCAGTTCTCCTCTGGTCAATGCGACAATCTTCATGGCCTTCTGGGCCGCCGTTGGCTGGAGCGCGATCTATTCCGGGTGGCGCAATGTTTTCCAGGCGGTGGTCGCGATCATAGCGCTGCGCCTGATCGTGCTGAGTTTCCAGCTGGCCCACGACCTGTTCAGCAGCGGTATTGGGCTGATACTCGCGGGTGGGGTTACCATCACCATAGCGGTGATCGCCTATCGCGTTTCCACGACCCTGGCTCCCGACAAAGCCTCCGCGGTTGAGCACGACCATCAGGAGGAGGGGCTATGACCCGGTTACGCCGCTTTCTGCTACCGCTGGCGCTGCTGTTGCCGCTGGTCGGGCTCGGCCTGATCTGGCTGGCGACGGAGCAGGAATCTCGCGAAGGTACGGAATGGGATGTGCCGATCGCCGGCTATGACCCGCGCGATCTGTTGCGCGGCCATTATGTGCAGTTTCGCTACGACTGGCCCGCGGTCGAACAGGATCAGCTACCGATATGGGCGGCGCCCCGGAAGAGCCTTTGTATCCGGGGCACCGCTCCCGCCATTGCAAGCGTGGAAGTACGCGACCTGGATGTGGCCGATCTGATGCCGGATGACCGTTGCGATGCGTTGGTACAGGTCAATCCGTGGAGCGAGGAAGGCAATGACGGGCTCACCCGGGATCGGCTCTATGTCGCCCAGCAAGCCGCTGGCGGCTATGAAAAGAAGCTTGCCGATCCGGAACTGCAGGGCATTATTCGCGTGCGGGTCAACAATAACGGCTTTATCACTCCGTTGTCGCTGCGTTTCCAGCCGCGGCGCGAGGAAGGCACCACCGGGGAGAATATCGAGTGACAAGCAAAATATCCGGCGGCTGCCATTGCGGGGCCGTCCGCTTTGCAGCCGAAGTCGAACGCAGGCCGGAAATGCTCGATTGCAATTGCTCGATCTGCGCCCGCACGGGCTTTCTGCACCTGTTTGTGCCGCACCGGGATTTCACTCTGCTCAAGGGCGAGGGGGATCTCACCAGTTACAGGTTCGGTAGCGGACAGGCGCATCATCTCTTCTGCAAGAATTGCGGGGTCAAAAGCTTCTACCAGCCCCGTTCCCATCCGGATAGCTGGAGCGTGAACTACAACTGCCTCGATAACGGCCATGACCTGGAACCGAGCGTCAGAAAATTTGACGGCAGGAATTGGGAAGCCGCGAAAGCCCGCCTGGCATAAATCTGCGAAAACCGACCGGGCAAAAAACGGCCCACCGGTTCATCCAGCGGGCCGTCTCTGCGGGTGTCTGTTAGATATCAGGCCAGATCGAAGCGCCCGGCGTCCATGACCTTTGCCCAGGCCGCAACGAAATCTTCTACAAATTTCCGTTCATGGCCGTCTTCGGCGTAGACTTCGGCGACCGACCGCAGTTGCGAATTCGATCCGAACACCAGATCGGTCCGCGTCGCGCGCCACTTCTCTTCGCCCTTCAGACGGCATTTGCCGATGAAAAGTTCGTCAGCAGACTCGTCGACAACTTCCCAGACCGTGCCCATTTCCAGCAGATTGACGAAAAAGTCGTTGGTCAGCTGTCCGGGACGATCGGTGAATACGCCTTCGGTCGGCGCGCTCGAATGGTTGGCGCCGAGAACGCGCAGACCACCGACCAGTACGGTCATCTCGGGGATCGAGAGATCGAGCAGGTTTGCCCGGTCGACCAATATATCTTCGGTCTTCACGCTCGCCTTGGTCTTCAGATAGTTGCGGAAACCGTCGGCAAAGGGCTCGAGCGGTTCGAAGCTTTCGCCATCGGTCTGCTCTTCCGTCGCGTCACCGCGGCCCGTCGTGACCGGAACGCTGATGTCGAAGCCGGCATCCTGCGCTGCCTTCTCGACCGCCGCGCTGCCCGCAATCACGATGGCGTCGGCCATCGACAGCGAACCGCGCAACGCGTCGAGCTTGGCCAGCACTTTTGCTAGCTCTTCCGGATCATTGGCTTCCCAGTCCTTTTGCGGAGCAAGCCGGACGCGCGCGCCATTGGCACCGCCGCGATGGTCGCTCTTGCGATAGGTTGACGCCGAAGCCCAGGCTGCCTTGATCAGCTCGGAGACCGACAGACCGCTGTCGAGCACCTTCGCCTTGAAGTCCGCAACCGCGCTTGCGGAAGCCGGCGTTCCGGCGGGGACAGGATCCTGCCAGATCAGATCCTCTGCCGGAACTTCGGGGCCAAGATAGCGGACCTTGGGTCCCATGTCGCGATGGGTCAATTTGAACCATGCGCGGGCAAAGGCATCGTCCAGCGCTGCCTGATCGTCGCGGAAACGTTCGGAAATCTTGCGATAATCCGGATCGCGCTTCAGCGCCATGTCGGCGGTGGTCATCATCGTCGGAACCTTTTTGACGGATCACGCGCGTCGGGCGCCATATCCTCGGGGTCCGGATTGACCGGCTGCCATTGCTTGGCCCCGGCGGGCTGTCGACCAGTTCATAATCATATTTGAACAACAACCGGAAATAGTCGCCACCCCATTGGGTCGGGTTCGGCGTCCAGGCGCCTTCGAGACCGGACGTCGTAATATGGCCTTCACCTATCTGCTCGGGGTCGGTTGCCCAGCCGAATCCCATCAGGTGCAGATCGCCCGATTCCGGATCGCCGCTAAGCTGATCGGGTGGAACAGCGCCGTGGCATTTGCCAAAGGCGTGGCCGCCAGCGGTCAGCGCGACGGTTTCCTCGTCGTTCATCGCCATGCGCGCAAAGGTTTCCTTCATGTCGCGTGCCATGCCCTCGGCATCGTGCGGATTGCCGCCCGGGCCTTCCGGATTGACGTAGATGAGGCCCATCTGGATGGCCGCCAGCGGGTTTTCCATCGCTTTGCCCTCGTCGGGGTTTATCCGCGTCGGGACGCCTTCGTTGACCCATTGTTCTTCCGAACCCCAATAGACGTCTTTCTCGGGCTCATAGACATCCTTGCGACCGCCACCGAAGCCGAAGACCGGACCGCCCATGGATTCGATCGCGACATTTCCGGTCAGGACGAACAGGTCAGCCCAGCTGATATGCTCGCCATATTTCTTCTTGATCGGCCAGAGCAGACGCCGCGCCTTGTCGAGATTGCCGTTGTCGGGCCAGCTGTTGAGCGGAGCAAAACGTTGCTGCCCGCTGGACGCACCGCCGCGCCCGTCGCCGGTGCGATAAGTGCCGGCTGCGTGCCAGGCCATGCGGATGAAGAAGGGGCCATAATGGCCATAATCCGCCGGCCACCAGGGCTGACTGTCGGTCATCAGGGCTTTCAGATCGTCTTTCAGCGCCTGATAGTCTAGCGCGTTGAACGCTTCGGCATAATCGAAGTCGGGACCCATGGGGTCGGGCGAAGTGCCGCCCTGGGTCAGAATTTCCAGCTGCAGGGAATCGGGCCACCAGTCACGGTTGGTTCGCCCGAGGAGGCTGCGCACTCCGCCTTCAAAGCCCATCGGGCAACCTTCAGGGGAACCGGTTGTTTTCATATCCATTTGAACATCTCCTTTTCTGGTGCTGCTTCTGCGTCGCCAGTCACCGATGCCATTGCCTACTATAGGGCAATGGTCCCGCTAAATGAATTCTCCCTGTCTCTGTGATCAGAATAGTCACTCAGGTTGATCGGTCATGACATAGCGGTCGCTCTATTGTACCACGATTGACCGGCTTCATGAAGCGGCATATAAGGGTGGCCTGTTTCGGAAGGCGGCCAGTCGGGTCGCCTTTTCTATTTTGTTCAAGTCCCGTTTTCGGAAGGAAGATAAGATGACGATTACTCCGCTCATGCCCGTATATCCCCGGTGCGGTTTTCGTCCTGTGCGAGGCGAGGGTGCCTGGCTGATTTCCGAGGACGGTTCGCGGGCGCTGGACTTTGCCAGCGGCATTGCGGTCAACCTGCTTGGTCATGGTCATCCGCACCTGACGAAGGCAATCCAGGATCAGGCTGCGACCCTTATGCACGTCTCCAATCTCTATGGCAGCCCGCAAGGCGAAAAATTCGCCCAGCGGCTGGTCGACACAACGTTTGCCGATACGGTGTTTTTCACCAATAGCGGCGCGGAAGCAGTGGAATGCGCGATCAAGACCGCGCGCGCCTATCATCAGTCGGCGGGCAGCGACCGGTTCGAGATCATCACGTTCAAGAACGCCTTCCACGGCCGGACGATGGCGACCATCTCGGCCTCTAACCAGGAAAAGATGCACCACGGTTTCTCGCCGCTGCTGGCCGGCTTCAAATATGTCGATTTTGATGATCTGGCGGGCGCTGAAGCGGCAATCACGGACAAGACCGCTGCCTTTCTGGTCGAGCCGATCCAGGGTGAGGGCGGTGTACGGCCAGCGTCGGACGAATTCATGAAGGGCTTGCGCGCCCTTGCCGACAAGCACGGTATCTTGCTGGCGCTCGACGAGGTGCAATGCGGCGTGGCCCGCACCGGCGCGCTTTACGCTTACGAGCTTTACGGGATCAAGCCGGATATCGTCGCGACTGCGAAGGGCATTGGTGGCGGCTTTCCGCTCGGCGCATGCATGGCAACCGAAGAAGCCGCACGCGGCATGGTGCCCGGAACCCACGGTTCGACCTATGGCGGCAATCCGCTGGCGATGGCAGCCGGTAATGCGGTCTGGGATATCGTGGCCAATGACGAATTTCTCGAAAATGTCCGGGCCACCGGCGACAAGCTGCGTGCAGCGATCGAGCAGTTTATCGGCAATTATCCCGAGCTGTTCCTGGGCGTTCGGGGCAAGGGCCTGATGCTCGGTATCATGATGACGCAGGAGGCGCGCAGCTTTGTGGCCCATCTGCGGGACAATCACGGCCTTCTGACCGTGGCGGCAGGGGACAATACACTACGGATATTGCCGCCGCTCAATATCGATGACAGTCACATCGCGACGTTCATCGAGAAACTGTCCGCTGGCGCGGCCGATTATGAGGCACCTGCATCATGAGCCGGCATTTCCTGAATCTTTCCGACGCGGGCGGGGATGCCATTGCAGCGATGATCAGTGACGCGATCGACCGCAAGGCAGCGCGTGCCGGTTTCCCCAAGGGCAAACCGGATGCAGACCGGCCGCTGGCCGACCATGTGCTGGCGATGATCTTTGAAAAGAGCAGCACGCGAACCCGCGTGTCCTTCGATATCGCTATCCGCCAACTCGGCGGTTCCAGCATCGTTATGGACAGCGGCTCGATGCAACTCGGACGCGGCGAAACCGTGGATGATACGGCCAAGGTCCTTTCCCGCATGTGCGACGCGATCATGATCCGCACCGACGATCATGCGAAAATCGAGGAAATGGCTGCCAATGCCAGCGTGCCGGTGATCAATGGATTGACCGATCTTTCACATCCCTGCCAGATCGTTGCCGACCTGCTGACGCTGGTCGAACACGGAAAATCGCTGCCGGGTCTGGAAATTGCCTGGCTGGGCGATGGCAATAATGTGCTCAACAGCATCGTCGAAGGTGCGGGACTGATGAAATATAATGTCCGGATCGGCTGTCCCGAGGGCTATGATTCCGATCCCGAATTCATCAAGAAGGCACGCGACGCCGGCGCGAACATCACGATTCACCGCGACGAGAATGAAGCCGTAGCCGGCGCCGATGTCGTCGTGGCCGACACATGGGTATCGATGGGGCAGGAACATGCGGAAGCCAAGCTTGAAGCGATGATGCCCTATCAGGTCAATGATATGATCATGGAGCAGGCGAAAGCGGATGCCCTGTTCCTGCACTGTCTGCCTGCCCACCGCGGCGAGGAAGTCATGCCATCGGTTATCGACGGTCCGCAATCGGTGGTATGGGACGAGGCGGAAAACCGGATTCATGCGCAGAAGTCGGTTCTTCGCTGGTGTTTCGGCCAGATTTGATGGTGGAAGTAGCGCTCACCGACAGCATCCTGTCCTTCGCGATTCCGGGAAAAAACTGTCGTGGTCGCGTGGTTCGTCTGGGCCCCGCTCTCGACGATATACTGGCAGCGCACAACTATCCGCCCCTGATCCGCGACATATTGGCGGAAGCCGTCTGCCTGACCGCGATGCTCGGCGCGCTGATGAAGGAAGAGGGGTCGCAACTGACCTTGCAGGCCCAGACCGAGGCGGGCGTGATCAGCCTGCTCGCCTGTGACTATAAGGACGGTGCCTTGCGCGGCTATGTCCAGTTTGACCGCGAGCGGCTCGCCGCCCAGCCCGTCGAGCCCAGCCTGATGGCCCTGTTCGGCAAGGGCTATCTCGCGATCACCTTTGACCTGCCCGAACCACGGGGCCGCAACCAGGGCATCGTGCCCCTGGAAGGGTCCAGCCTGTCGGAGGCCGTGCAGAATTATTTCTTCCAGTCCGAGCAGATCCCGACTCTGATCCGCGTTGCCGTCGAAGAGATACAGGGCAATATCTCGGCCGGCGGCCTGTTGGTACAGCATCTTCCCGAAGGAGAGGAAGGCCGCGAACGGCTGCACGCCAAGCTGGATCATCCGGAATGGGAGCATGTCGCGATCATGGGTGGCAGCATCCAGCCGGCGGAACTGACCGACAGGATGCTTCCGCTCAAGGACATTCTCTGGCGATTGTTCAGCGAGAGCGACGAGGTGAGAGTTTTGAGCGGTAAAGCGTGCGTTAAGGGATGCCGCTGTAATGAGGACCATATCCGGGACGTGATCGCACGTTTCCCGAAAGAAGATAAGGAAGATATGGTCGACGATCTGGGTAATATCGCGATAGACTGCGCATTTTGCAGCAGGACGTTCACGATCACGGGGACCAGCCTGAACAACTGAATGCCGTCGAAAATAAGGCAATCACGCCCGATTGTCGGAAAAATCCTATCGATGGACATATTTAGCGACAATATTGGCCGTAATTCAGGATTATCACCAGATTCACCATGAGCAATCACGCAAACCAACATGACGGGAAGATTTCAATGAAAGGCATGAAACTGATCAAATCCATCAGCGCAGTTGCCGCCGTCCTGTCGGGCTTTGCGATAGCGGCGCCCGCACAGGCGCCTAAGATGCTCCTGCTCGACGGGCTGACCGCGGGCGAATGGACGCTCAAGGAACGTGGTTCCCGGGGGCCGGGCAAGAAGGTCTGTCTCGGCAACCCGGAATTGCTGCTGCAAATCCAGCATGGCAACGCCAATTGCACCCGCTATGTGATCGAAAATGACCCGAAGAAGCTTCGCGTGAGCTACAAATGCGGTCCCGCCGGCCATGGCGTTACCGAAATCAAGAAGGAATCCAGCACTTTGGTGCAGATATCATCCCAGGGCTTTCGCAATAGCGATCCCTTTTCCGTCGACTTGGAGGGCCGCCGCACAGGCAGCTGCTAGGTCCTGAACCTGGGCCCGGCCAGCGCGCAATACTTGCGCCGCGGGGGCAAGGTCATTAGCGGGGCGCATCATGACTTCCGAATCGAAAACAGCGATCATATTATTGTCCGGCGGACTGGACTCGATGGTATCCGCGGCGATCGCCGCCGAGCAGGGCTATCGGCTCATTGCGCTTACCATCGACTATAACCAGCGCCATAAGGTCGAACTGGAATCGGCCCGGACAATTGCATCGAAACTCGGCGTATCGGAGCATATCGTGCTTCCGCTTGACCTGAGCCGCTTTGGTGGCTCGGCGCTGACGGCGGATATCGATGTGCCGAAAACCGGTGTGACCGATGATATTCCGGTAACCTATGTTCCCGCTCGCAACCTCATTTTTCTCTCGCTGACCCTCGGCCTGGCCGAAGCTCGCAATGCCCGCGATATTTTCATCGGGGTCAATGCCCTGGACTATTCCGGCTATCCGGACTGCCGGCCCGAATTTATCGAGGGGTTCGAACGGCTCGCGGATCTTGCGACCAAGGCGGGTGATCAGGGCAGCGGCTTCCACATCCGGACCCCGTTGCAGCATATGACCAAGGCCGATATCGCGAGCGAGGCCATCCGGCTCGGGCTCGACCCGGCCTGGAGCTGGTCCTGCTACGACCCGACCGAAGACTATCTGCCCTGCGGCCTGTGCGACAGCTGCCGCTTGCGGCAAAAGGGTTTTGAAGAAGCCGGCATCGTCGACCCGACCCGATACGCAATATCATGAGCTATGCGGTCAAGGAACGATTCCTGACGCTGCAGGGCGAGGGCGTCCACGCGGGTCGCCGGGCAGTGTTCGTCCGCTTTGCCGGCTGTAACCTCTGGTCTGGGCTGGAAAGGGATCGCGCCGCGGCAATCTGCCAGTTTTGCGATACTGATTTTGTCGGGATGGACGGCGAAGGTGGTGGACGTTTCCACTCTGCCGATGATCTGGCAGCAGCCGTTGCCGAAACATGGGGTGAGGCGCGCGATTCGCGGTTCGTGGTGCTGACCGGTGGCGAACCGATGCTGCAGGTCGACGATGCCCTGATCGACGCGCTGCACGCCGAGGGTTTTTCATCGCCATCGAGTCGAATGGCACGCTGCCGGTACCACGCACGATCGACTGGATCTGCGTCAGCCCTAAGGCGCAGAGCGAAACGGTCCAGCGGTCCGGTGACGAACTGAAGCTGGTCTGGCCGCAGGACGGCAGCGACTGGCAGGAGATGCAGGACTGGGACTTTGCCAATCTGCTGCTGCAGCCGAAAGACGCTATTGCCGACCCGTCAGCCAGCCAGGCCCATCTCGAACAGGCAATTGCCTTCGTGCAAGCCCATCCGAAATGGCGGCTGTCGCTACAGACTCACAAGATTCTCGGGCTGGCCTGACAGCCTATTCCGCAGCTTCTGCTTCCGAATCTCCGGTGGCGGTCGATGCAGTATCCTCTTTCTTGGCAGACGAATCGCCCGTTTCCTCGCCGGTCGCGTCGACTTCCGTGATCGTGTCGACATCGACCATATCATCGCTGATCGTTCCATCGATAACATCGACATCGTCCATCCGGGTTTCCGTGACCTCGCCGGAATCGGGCGCGTCATTGCCCGAACAGGCCGAAACGGCCAGTGCGGCCACAGCGACTGCTGCAATTCTCGTGAATGTGATCATGATCTCGTCCTCTTCTCGTCATGGGGTAACCGCATTGTCATAGCCCGCAATCAGCCGCGATCAATCGCCTTGAGAAAGGCGCCAACGGTTTTCTGCAACGCTTCATCAAATTCCTGAAGCTTTATCGCGATGCCCAGTTGGGCAAGGCTGGTCACCGGATATTCGCTGATACCGCAGGGAACGATTCCGCTGAAATGGCTGAGATCCGGATCGATATTGACCGAGAAGCCGTGCATCGTCACCCATTTGCGGATCCGGATGCCGATCGCTCCGATCTTGGCCTCCTGTCCGTCCGGCGTATCGCACCAGATGCCGACACGGCCCTCCACAGCCCGCGCTGCAACGCCAAATTCTGCCAGCGCAGCAATCACCCAGTCTTCCAGCGCGTGGACAAAAGCGCGCACGTCACCGTTGCGTCTCTTCAGGTCGAGAATCACATAGCCGACCCGCTGGCCCGGACCATGATAGGTATGCCGGCCGCCGCGCCCGGTGTCGTAAACGGGAAAGGCCTGGCTGAGCAGCTCCGCCGGATCGGAACTGGTGCCGGCGGTATAAAGCGGCGGATGCTCCAGCAGCCAGATCAGTTCCTTGTCTTCTCCGGCCCGGACCGCCGCGTTGCGCCGTTCCATCTCGGCCAGCGCTTCGGGATATGCGATCTTTTCCGGCGCGACGCGCCATTCGATGTCATTGGGATCAATCATAGAAATTTCGTGCACTTTTGCTGGTCAGGTGGCAAGAGCTTGCGATACGGAAATGAATTTGGGAACGGAAAAATGAAGCTCGACTATATGCAATGCTGGAATGGTGCGATGGCCCTGCTCGCGGCGCATAAAGAGGCCGTTATCGCGATCGCCGGGGTCTTTCTGTTCCTGCCGACCTTGTTGTTCGCCCAATATGTCGCTCCGCCTATCTTGACCGGCGAAGAAGATTCCAATGCGCTGATTGCCATCTATATGGCCTATTTCAACGACAATGCGCTCGCGATTCTGGCATCCAATCTCGTGATGAGCTTTGGCGCGCTGGCGATCTATTTTGCGCTTGTTCCGTCGCGCAGCCATACCGTAGCCGACAACCTGACCGCTGCGCTGAAATTCCTTCTGATATATCTGCTCGCCAATCTGCTTTCCGGACTGATCATCCTGCCCGGCCTGATGCTGTTCATCCTGCCCGGCCTCTATCTGGCTGCCGCCTGGTGCTGATCCCGGTTATTCTTGCCGATCATCAGGAACGCAATCCCGTGGAACTGCTCAAGCAGAGCTGGTCGCTGACCCGGGACAACGGGTTTGCAATCCTGTTTTTCCTGCTGATCATCATGGTTGTGGGAGCAATTGTCATGAATGTTCTGGAGGCACTGACCGGCATTCTGGTCGGCCTGGCCACCGGGGGCGAGGGCTGGATGCTGATCGTGAACCTGGTTTCTGCGCTGGTCGGGACCATCTTCCAGCTGATTCTCTCGGCCGCGATTGCGTCCATCTATATCGAACTGTCCGGCCGCCGGTCAGCTGCGCTCTAGCAAGCTATTTCAATATCGGTACATGCGGCGCCGCGGATTCCGGCAAATGGCCGGTCAGCCGCGGATCTTCCATGATATCGGTCTGCTGCCTGAAGATCCGGAAGCCGCATTGCCGGTAAAAGGGCAGGGCGCGCGGTGAATCCTGCGTGCAGCTATGCAGCCAGACCCGCTCGATCCCGTCTCGCCAAGCCATATTCAGCGCCTGGTTCATCATCCAGCGTCCGTGTCCCTTACCGTTCATTTCCGGCACCAGTCCGAAAAAGGCGATCTCGCACTGTCCGGCCACACGAAAATCCAGTTCGATAAAGCCGACCGGCGCTTCGTCGTCGAGAATCATCGAGATTTCGACCGCCGGATCCTCGATAATGGCCCTCAATTCGCTCTCGTCCATCAATAGCCGCGATATCCACATCCACGGTTCCCCGACCTTGCGGAACAGTGCGCAATAGTCCTCGACCGCCGGATTGGGCCAGCTTGTCAATTCGAGACCGGAGCCGGTCGCGGGCAGGACAGGCTTTTCCAGCATCTCCAGATGGGTGATGATGGTGGCGACATGGCCCGCCGGGACGTCCTGCAACGCCATGTTCAGCGGTTCAGACCCATTTGGCTTCGGGCGGCAGGCTCATCAGGATCGCATCCACGTTCCCGCCGGTCTTGAGCCCAAAGGTCGTGCCCCGGTCATAGACCAGATTGAACTCGGCATAGCGACCGCGCCACTCCAGCTGTTGCTGCTTTTCCGCATCGGTCCAGTCCATATCCATGCGCTTGCGAACGAGCTTGGGGAAAATGTCGAGAAAGGCCCGTCCGACATCCTGTGTAAAAGCGAAATGGCGATCGAAATCCGATTCGTGGTCCAATTCGATATGATCGTAGAAAATCCCGCCGACGCGCGGTGGACCTTCCGATGGGGAATATAGAAATAGTCGTCCGCCCATTTCTTGAACCGCGGATAATATTCCGGATTGTGCGCCGCGCAGGCCGAACGCAGGCGGGCGTGAAATTGCTCGGTATCTTCCTCATAGGGGATCGCCGGGTTGAGATCGGCACCGCCCCCGAACCAGCGTTTGGTCGTACACAGGAATCGGGTGTTCATATGGACCGCCGGCACATGAGGATTGGCCATGTGAGCGACGAGGCTGATGCCGGTGGCAAAGAAACGCGGATCCTCTTCCGCCCCGTTGATCTGGGCCTGGAATTCCTCGCTGAACACGCCGTCCACTGTCGAGATATTCACGCCGACCTTCTCGAAAATCTTGCCCTTCATCAGGCCCTGTGTACCGCCGCCACCGGGGCTGCCGTCGGGATTCTGCCGATCCCAGGGAATATAGTCGAAGGTGGCGTCGCTGCCCGCTTCGCTTTCGATCTTTTCAAATTCCGCACAAATCTGGTCACGCAGTTCCTTGAACCACGTCTGACTCGTAAGCTGTTGATCATCCAATCCTGAGGTCATTCCGGAAATTGTCCTGTTTGTCTAAGTGCTTCACCCAAGGCCATGCCAGCCGATACCGCGAGATTCAAGCTGCGCATACCCGCTCTCATCGGGATCGTGATTCGACCATCGCATTGCTCATGTACAGTCAGGGGAACTCCTGATCCCTCCGATCCGAACAATAGAATATCGTCCTCGCGATATGCGAATCCGTAATGCGGCGCATCCGCCTTGCTGGAAAGCAGGATAATCCTTGCCTTGCGGGAATCGACGCTTTCCCGGAACGCATTCCAGTCGGCGTGACGGGTATATTCGACATGCTCGAAATAATCCATTCCGGCGCGTTTCAGACTTCGATCGCTAAACGGAAAACCACAGGGTTCTATGATATCGACTGCGACGCCAAGGCAGGCGCAAGTCCTTAATATCGTTCCTAAATTTCCCGCAATCTCGGGTTGATACAATGCTATCCTCATGGGTCGCATACCTTGAGCGGGAAGTGAATGTTTGGTCAATCGAAAATTCCCTGTTGGCAAACCCTGTCCTTCGCGGCTATCAGGCGCGCAATTCACTGCCTGTTCAAACTGCTGTTGAGCAGTACCGGACATTCTGGCAGTCTTGGGGTCATAAATTTTCTATAGGGCTTGTTTGCATGGCAACGGTTGAAACAGCTGATACGGCAGTCGCAGAAGAAAGCGGCGTTCGCCGCCGGGACTTTATCAATATCGCAGCAGTGAGCTTCGCTGGTGCCGGGGCGGTGGCAACGGTTTTCCCGTTGGTCAACCAGATGAACCCGAGCGCCGACGTTCTCGCCCTGTCATCGATTGAAGTCGATATTTCGGCCATTGAGACCGGACAGTCGATCAAGACCAGCTGGCGCAAACAGCCGATCTTCATTCGCAACCTCACGGAAGCGGAAATTGCCCAGGCCAATGACGTTGATGTCGCCGGTCTGCGCGATCCGGAGACCCTGGCCGAGCGGACAACCCCCGGCAAGGAAAACTGGCTGATTACCCTCGGCGTCTGTACCCATCTCGGCTGCGTGCCGCTGGGTGCCGCACAGGGCGAAATAAAAGGTGAATTTGGCGGCTATTTCTGCCCGTGCCACGGATCGCATTATGATACGGCCGCCCGCATTCGCAAAGGTCCGGCCCCGACCAACCTCGTGGTTCCGGAACATGAATTCCTTTCAGATACTGTCGTGAAAATCGGCTAAGGGGCAGAAGAAAAATGAGCTTTCCTTGGGCAAAAGAATATACACCAACAACTGATTTCGGTCAGTGGATGGACAAGCAGCTGCCGCTGCCACGGTTCGTTTACAACAGCGTTGGTGCCGGCTATCCCGCGCCGCGCAACTTGAACTATATGTGGAACTTCGGTTCGATGGCCGGCCTGTTTCTGGTGGTCCAGATCGTTACCGGCATCATATTGGCCATGCATTATGCGGCCAACGCAAATATTGCCTTTGATTCCGTCGAACATATCATGCGCGACGTGAACAGCGGCTGGATGATCCGCTACGCCCATGCCAATGGCGCAAGCTTCTTCTTCATCGCCATCTATCTGCATATCGGCCGCGGCCTTTTCTACGGTTCCTACAAGGCGCCGCGCGAAATGCTGTGGTTGCTCGGTGTGGTTATCTATCTTCTTGCGATGGCCACTGCCTTCATGGGCTATGTTCTGCCCTGGGGACAGATGAGCTTCTGGGGCGCGAAGGTGATTACCGGCCTGTTTGAAGCCATTCCGCTTGTCGGCAAGCCGATCCAGGAACTGCTGCTTGGCGGTTTCGCTCCGGATAACGCCGCTCTGAACCGCTTCTTCTCGCTTCACTATCTGCTGCCATTCGTCATCGTCGGCGTTGTCATCATGCATATCTGGGCGCTGCACATTCCCGGTTCGAACAACCCGACCGGTGTTGATGTGAAGGGACCACAGGACACGGTTCCGTTCCATCCTTATTATACCGCGAAGGATGGCTGGACGATCGGTCTTGCGCTGATCTTCTTCACCGCGCTGATGTTCTTCCTGCCGAACGCGCTGGGCCATGCCGACAACTATATTCCGGCCAACCCGCTGTCGACGCCGGCTCATATCGTTCCGGAATGGTATTTCTGGCCCTGGTACGCGATCCTGCGCGCCTTCACCTTCGACTTCCTGTTCATTCCGGCGAAGCTGCTTGGTGTACTGGCGATGTTCTCCGCGATCCTGGTCTGGTTTTTCCTGCCATGGCTCGACAAGTCACCGGTTCGCTCGGGCAACTTCCGTCCGAAATTCAAGATCTTCTTCGGCATCCTCGTGATCGACGTGCTGATCCTCGGATATTGTGGCGGTGCACCGGCCGAGGAACCATTTGTGATGATCAGTCAGTTGGCCGCCGCTTATTATTTTGCGCATTTCCTGATCATATTGCCGCTGTTGTCGCGGATGGAAAAGCCCGAGCCTTTGCCGAACAGTATTACGGAATCGGTAACCGGCAAGCCACTCAACACTGCCAGCTAAGAAACAGGGACCTGTCGTAATGGTAAGATTTATCGGAATATTGGTTGGCCTGTTCTTTTCAGGCTGGCTCCTGGTCTCTTTTGCAATGGGTGCAAAAGAATATATCACAAACCCGCCCGAGGAAACGGCCGAACACGCGTTCCATCTGGAACCGAAGGATATATCCTTCAGCTCGGATGGTCCTCTGGGCAAATTTGATCGCCAGCAGCTTCAGCGCGGTTTCCAGGTCTACAAGGAAGTCTGCGCAGCTTGCCATTCCCTGCGTCTCGTTGCCTTCCGCAATATGGAAGAAATCGGCTATAACGAAGATGAAGTGAAGGCGATTGCAGCCAATTGGCCCATCCAAACGCCGGATGTTGATCCGAATACGGGCGAAATGTCGACGCGTTCCTCGCTGCCAGCTGACAAGTTCCCCAAGCCATTTGCCAATAATGTTGCGGCTGCCGCTGCCAACAACAATGCGATCCCGCCTGATCTTTCGCTGATCACCAAGGCCCGCGAAGGCGGCGCGCCTTATGTCTATTCCCTGCTGACGGGATATCAGAACCCGCCGGCCAATCTGCCGGACGCAAACCAGCCGGGACCGGGACTGCATTATAATCCCTATTTCGCGAACCTGAATCTCGCGATGGCTCCACCACTGGCGGCTGCAGACATGGTCAGCTATTCCGATGGCACCAACGCCAGCATCGAACAGATGGCCGAAGATGTGACGGCCTTCCTGATCTGGACGGCTGAACCGAAGCTGGAAGAACGGCATCAGACCGGCTGGGCGGTTCTCGCCTTCCTGCTGATCGCGACGATCCTTGCCTATCTGTCCTACCGGACAATCTGGGCCGACGTGAAGGCGGAAAAGAAGAAGAAAACAGCCTGAAGGCAAACTGCCCCGAAAGCTGATGAATAGAAAAGCCCGCATGATGTGGGCTTTTTATGTCTGCTGGCGGCGAGCTTTAAGTCTAGCTGGTCAGGACCGAACTGATCGCCCGTTTCCAGCCCGCAAGGCGGAGGTCTCTGGTCTCGGGCTCGATCGCCGGTTCGTGCACGTCCAGCCCGGATATCATCGCCGATGCGGCTTCCAGCGAGGGGTGAATTCCGCAGCCGACCGCTGCCAGCATCGCCGCGCCGAGCGCCGTGGTTTCGAAAAATTCCGGCCGTTCGACCGTGATATCAAGAATATCGGCCAGATCCTGCACCATCCAGTCATTGGCCACCATCCCGCCGTCGATCCGCAAATTCTGCCAGTCCACGCCATCGGCAGAAAACGCTGTCTTCAGGTCGTGACATTGATAGGCCATCGATTCGAGCGCGGCGCGGGCGATATGCGCCTTTTTCGATGCAAAGCTGAAACCCGAAATAGTAGCGGTCGCATCGGCCCGCCAGTGCGGCGCTCCGAGACCGGACAGGGCAGGGACCAGATAGACCCCGCCATTGTCGTCGACCGAACGCGCGAGCTCCTCGCTCTCTCCGGCGTATTTCAGCAGGCCGATATCGTCTCGCAGCCACTGCATCAGGCTGCCGGCCACGAACACCGACCCCTCGAGCGCATAGATACGGCGGCCCTGATATTGATAGAGGATAGTCGACAGCAGCCGATTGTCCGACCGTGGCGCGGTTTCCCCGCTGTTGGTCAGGATGAAGGCTCCGGTCCCGAAGGTCGCCTTGGTCTGGCCGATGTCGAGACAGGCCTGGCCGATGGTGGCGGCCTGCTGGTCGCCAGCCGAGCCGCAAATGGCGATCGGGCTGCCGAACAGTTCCGGCGCGGTGGTTCCCAGTTCCCCCGCGCAATCGACAATCCGGGGGAGCGCTTTGCGCGGAATGCCGAATAGCGCCAGCAGTTCGTCGTCCCAGTCATCGGAGTCTAGCCCCATCAGCATTGTCCGGCTGGCGTTGCTGGCATCCGTCACATGCTGCCCCCCGGTTAGCCGGTAGATCAGATAGGAATCGATCGTGCCGAAGGCCAGATTGTCTCCCGCCGCCCGCACGTCCGGCCAGTTTTCCAGCATCCACCCGATCTTGCTGCCGGAAAATAGGGATCGAGCAGCAGGCCGGTCTTTTTCTGGACCATCGGTTCGAGACCGTCGTCTTTCATGCGATCGCATGTCGCGGCGGTGCGGCGGTCCTGCCAGACGATCGCCCGGCCAAGCGGCTCGCCCGATCTCTTGTCCCAGGCGACGACCGTTTCCCGCTGGTTGGTGATACCGATCGCCGCGATCTTGTCGGCGCCGCCGGCCTTCTCGATCATTTTCTGGCTGCAGCTCAGGGTCTTCTCCCAGATTTCGGCAGCATCATGTTCGACCAGCCCGGGAGCCGGATAATATTGGGTCAGGGCTTCCTGCTGCGAGCCTTGCAGCTTGCCGTCGACACCGAACAGCATCGCCCGGGTCGATGTCGTTCCTTCATCGATGACCAATATATGCTGTGCCGCCATGTTCCGCTCCCTGATTGCGCTTTCACGCTATAAGCTGGCTTTGAAAAGGCAAGCGAAAGCAGTCTATGTTGCAATGCAACATTGCACAAATCGCCGATTTGTCTATGAGGTCGCTAATGTACGACTTGGCGATCATTGGTGGCGGCATAAATGGCGTCGGAATTGCACGCGACGCAGCGGGCAGGGGACTGAAGGTTCTGCTGGTCGAGCGGGACGACCTCGCCTCGCACACCTCGTCCGCCAGCACCAAGCTGGTACATGGCGGCCTGCGCTATCTCGAACATTATGAATTCAATCTGGTCCGCAAGGCGCTCAAGGAACGGGAAGTTCTGCTCCGCGCCGCACCGCATATCATCTGGCCGATGCGCTTCGTGCTGCCGGTCGACGAGGGCATGCGGCCCGCCTGGTTGCTGCGGCTCGGCCTGTTTCTCTACGATCATCTGGGGGGCCGCGACATATTACCGGGAACCCGAAGCCTCGACCTGCTCCGCGACCGCCGCGGCGATCCTCTGCAGAAGCGGCTCAAAAAGGGATTTGCCTATTCCGATTGCTGGGTCGAGGCGCCCGGCTCGTTTCGCTCACCGCCCGCGATGCCGCGGACCGGGGCGCCGAAATCCGGACCCGGGCGGAATGCGTCGCGCTTGATCGGGGAACCGATCACTGGAACCTGCAGATACGAGAACAAGGAGTGACCAGGACAGAGCAGGCAAAAGTCTTGGTCAACGCCGCCGGCCCCTGGGTCGACCCGGTCACCGCGCTCTACGACCGCAGCAACCACGCGGCAAAACTGCGCCTGGTAAAGGGCAGCCATATTGTGGTGAAACGCAAATATCAGGGCGACCACAGCTATATTTTCCAGAACAGCGATGGCCGCATCATTTTGCCATTCCCTATGAGGACGATTACACGCTGATCGGGACGACCGACCAGCCATGGACCTATGCCGAGGGCGAGGCAAAGATTAGCGATGACGAAATCGACTATCTCTGCGCGGCCGCCAGCGAATATTTCCTGAAACCGGTGACGCGCGAGGATATCCAGTGGACCTATTCGGGTGTCCGTCCGCTGTTCGACGACCACAGCCGCAGCGCCGCCACGGTCACCCGCGATTTCGTCTTCGACTATGACAATGACAATGGTGCCCCGGTGCTGTCGATCTTTGGCGGCAAGATTACCACCTATCGCGTGCTCGCGCTGCAGGCGATCCGCACACTTTCTGACGCCCTTGATGTCGACGGCGACGACTGGACCAAGGAAGCGCACCTGCCGGGCGGTGATTTCCGGCCCGACAGGTTCGACTCGCTGGTCGATCAATATGAGGACCGCTGGCCCTTCATCGACCGGTCGATCCTGCACCGGCTGGCCCGCGCCTATGGCACCGATACCGCCAATATTCTGGCGGATGTCACCAGCCTCGCGGATTTGGGGCAGTCTTTCGGTGCCGGCCTCTACGAGATCGAGATCCGCTGGCTGATCGACCGCGAATTTGCCTGCACCGCCGAGGACATACTATGGCGGCGGTCGAAGCTGGGATTGCACATGAACGAAGGCGAACAACGGGCCGTCGAACAATGGTTTGAACGGCAGGGTCCCTTGTCAAAGGCAAATCTCGACCTTTCCTGATTGACGGACCACAAAAGCGGTGGCAATAGCGGCGCATTCGGTCAACCTTGACGGTTGATCGGAAAATGCGGGTGTAGCTCAATGGTAGAGCAGAAGCCTTCCAAGCTTACGACGAGGGTTCGATTCCCTTCACCCGCTCCACCACCAGCCTCAGCCCGGATCCGCCCACGCGAAGCCGCTATCTGCCGGCTGCTGGCCTGCCCAATATATCGTCGGCAACGCAGCGCGCGAGGCGGGAACATTCCACCAGCCCCTGCGAAAACGGATGACGCTCGAGAAGCTGTGGCAGCGCCAGGCAGTGGACAGGACTGGCTTGCGGGCCTCGAGTTTCAGAGCAAATGGCTTTAGTACAGGCATTTCGGGCGCATGCAGGGCCTCGACCAGTCGCGGAAAGGGCAGGTCGGTCAGCGACGCCGGAGACTGCCCGCGGGCGTCCACCATGACGTCAAACGCGGCGGTACCATTTTCCGTCTCGACGATGATCTGTCCGGCCTCGTCCGCCGAGAATTCGGCCCCGTCTTCGGTCGCGACGAGTTGCAGCACACCGGCGTCATGGAGCGCAATGATCCGCGCCAGCGACAGATGCGGGACCGCCGCGTAGCAGTCGGCAAAGACCGGCATCAGATGGTCGAGGAAACGGTCATATTGCTTTTCCGGTAACTGCCGCAATATCCGGTCAAACGCCTCGTGGCCGCGGAGCAGGGCGTAGCGGTGCGGGATGGTTTCCTTGCGGCGCATCGTCTCCCGCGCGCCAGCCAGATCCCGTTTCACCGCGCGCAACCCGCCAACGTCCCGCCGACGGGCGAAATAGGCGGGCGCAAAACCTTCCACCGACCGGGCGCTGTCGGGCAAACTCGCAAGATAATCGGGGTCGGCCGCGTCCAGTTCCTCGCAGAGGAGCGCGAACACGCGATCGAGCAGGCAATCGTCTCCTTGAGCCATCTCCTGGGCAATCGCTTCGGGCGTGAGGCAGGTCAGCGGTTCATAGGGAAAGGGATAATAGAAATCGCCCTCGGGCATGATTCCCATATGCGACACCATGGTGACCTGCAGTCCGCACCCCTCATCATCGGGCAGCCAGCGAATCCCGTCACCATCCTCATCAAACGCGCCGCGCGCATGGCCAATGGCGACAACAATGTCGATCGCAGACAGCGAGGAACCCAATATGCCGATATTGTCCTGCTCCAGTCCGGTGATATTCGTATAGGGCCAGGGCGAAACCAGCGTCACACCGTCGATGTCCGGCGCATTCGGCCAATTGTGTCCCGAAGCGATCACGACTTCGTCAAACTGCTGCTTTTTGGCGGATTTCCCGTTGTCATAGAATATCGTGGCCTTCCCGGCGTCACCGGCCTCGATATCGGTCACCCGGCATTGCGTCCGAACCGCGACCCTGTGTCCGGCGCGACGGGCCTTTTCGCAGAGGTCGCCGAATTGCGAGTGGAGATATTCGCCGATCAGCACGCGCGGATAGAAGGCCCGCGCCGTCAGGTCGTGCGCCGACAATTCCCATTCGCCCAACTCGCGGGCCGGACGATCCTTCAGCCAGTCCACCAGCGGGCGAACCGGTGCCGGAATTTCGCGGCTGAAGGCGTTACACAGCATATAGTCGGCGTTGAAGGCGGGATCATAGGGCATTCCCATCCCGGCGGTCGAGGAAGCTTCGAAAATGCTGATCGACAATGGTTCGTCGCCGGACGCGAGATGTTTGAGCAGATAAATGGCCATCGGGCCGCTTCCCACGATTCCAATCTCACGCACGAAACAGTCCCTTTCAGCGGGGCGGGACGAAGCGCCATTGCGTTAAGTCGCAAATGGCGCTCATCGCCGGTACATCACAAAAGCCATATTATCTTTCAACGCCGCACCGGCCATTACGTTGCACAGCCAGCCGTCTATGATGGACAGCCTGCAGGGAAGACGGCGCGAAAATTTTCATACATGCGAAAAGATTTGGTTACATTTTTACAAAATAGACTAAATTGTTTCGCTACGCCTTTCTACCCCGCATATGTGTATCACCCGGACGTCCGACCCGGAAAACAGTGGAAGCTGATTATGCCAACCCGCAGCCAGATCAAGAATTTCAGGTTGAATGAATATAGAGACCGGCAGGCAAATGACTCTCGGCTGCAAGAGCGGGGAGCCTTGCAGCAGAGCGGTGATGCCTTTCACGCGCTGGCCGACACCATGCCGCAGATGGTCTGGTCGACCTTGCCCGACGGCGATCATGATTATTATAACGCCCGCTGGTACGAATTTACCGGCGCGCCCGCTGGTTCGACCGACGGCGAAGCCTGGGCCGACATGTTTCACCCCGACGATCAGCCGGAAGCCTGGAAAAGATGGAATCACAGTCTGCAGACCGGCGAGCCTTACGAGGTCGAATATCGTCTCCGCCACCATTCCGGCCAATATCGCTGGGTATTGGGACGCGCGCTGCCGATCATCGGTCCGGACCAGAAAATCCAGCGCTGGATCGGCACCTGCACCGATATCGAGGATGCCAAGCAGACGGCAAGCCATAACGAGATGCTCAGTCAGGAGCTCAGCCATCGCATCAAGAATATTTTCGCGATCATATCCGGACTGATCAGCATGACCGCTCGCGGGGACGAGCGGTTCCGCGAGCCGGCAGAAACCCTGAAGGGCCGGATTGCCGCCCTGGGCCGCGCGCACGAATATGTTAGGCCGCACAATGACAAGGAACAGGCAGAGCTGGGCGATGTCACAATGCAGCGTCTACTATCCGAGATATTTGCCTCTTACCCGGCCTATTCGGACGATAGACTGCAAATTTCCGGTGGCGATATTGCGGTGGGCGACAGGGCCGCAACCCCCATCGCGCTCGTTTTCCACGAGCTGGCGACCAATTCCATGAAATATGGCGCTCTGGCCGCTGATGAGGGCCGCGTGGAACTGGCGATCGTGCATGATCAGGATCTGGTGCGGTTCAAATGGTCGGAAACGGGCGGCGCTCCGATCGAGACACCGCCGACCGAGTCAGGCTTCGGTTCCAGGCTTGTGGAAATGTCGGTAACCCAGCAACTGGGTGGCAAGCTGGAGCGCTTGTGGCTGCCGACCGGTTTGCAGATCGACATGGAAGTCCAGGCCTCCCGATTAGCCGGGAGCTAGCGCTGGGAACCGGATCGGATCAGTCGAAAAGCTTCATCCGCTGCGGCGGTTCGGCATCATCCTTGTCGTTGGAGACATCTACCAGATAGTTCAGAACATCTTTCAGCACCTCGATTTCAACCGGCTTGGTAACCGCGCCCAGCGTCCCCTCGACGCCGTCACCCAGCAGCCGGGGATTGGCAGTGATAAAGACCACTTTCACGCCAAATTCATTGGCCAGCCGCGCGCCGATAATCGGTCCGGTCGGTCCGTCGCTCAGATTAACGTCGACAAGAGCGATCCCCGGCTTTTTCCTGACCAGCGCCAATGCGGATTCGGTGTCATCGGCGACACCGATACAATCATATCCGAGATTACCGACAATTTGTTCCAGCTCCATGGCGATGAGAAACTCATCCTCCACGATCATAATCTGATGGGTCATAAAAATGTTCCGCTAAAATGTATTTGCTTCCTCAACGCGGGAACCGCGAATCCGGTTCCCGGAAATGGCCAAATAATGCTTATTTCAAACGGTCGGGCAAAATCAATTGTCGATCTTCATCTCTTCCGCAACCGGAAGGAGATATCCGCCTGCTCTGCTGGTTTTCCTCCATCTGCCCATGTAAATTCTTCTGTCGGATCATGATGGGCCGCTTATCGGTTTGCTTCAGCCCGTCACAGCGTTAAGGTCCAGCCAGAGGGGGAATTTCATGAATATCGAGCTATCGAAGCGCATCAAGCCGGTCGTCCTGGCAACCGGCATAGCGGCGATGTTGGTCCCCGTGCCTGCATCGGCGCAATTGGGCG
>NZ_PYIA01000040.1:0-16783 GCF_013265645.1 Sphingopyxis sp. BSNA05
AGGAGGGGTTGGGGTGGTTCCGTGCCGCTTGTCGCTGACGCGAGCGATGCTAACGCATCGCCACCACCCCCTAATCCACTCCCCTGAAGAGGAGGGGTGAAATATGCTGACCGGCCCCATCAGACCTGCCCCGCCAGCTCGCGGAATTTCTGGACCAGCGGCGTCAGCTCCGCGCTGCGCATCTTGAAGGCCGCGCGGTTGACGACCAGCCGCCCGGAAATATCCAGTATCCGGTCGGTCTCGACCAGATTGTTCGCTTTCAATGTGCTGCCGGATTCGACCAGATCGACGATATGCCGCGACAAGCCTAGCGACGGCGCCAGTTCCATCGCGCCATTGAGCTTCACGCACTCGGCCTGGATGCCCTTGCCCTCGAAATAGCGGCTGGTGAGATTGGGATATTTGGTGGCGACCCGGAGATGGGAGATATTGCCCAGTTGCTCCGCATCATCCTTCGGCTGCGCCACCGACAGGCGGCAGCGGCCGATGCCGAGGTCGACCGGCGCGTAAAGTTCGCTATAGCCGAATTCCTCGATAACGTCGGAGCCGACGATGCCGATCTGCGCCGCGCCATGGGCGACGAAGGTCGCGACGTCGAACGCCCGCACCCGGATGATCGACATATGCGGCAGATTCGTCGCAAATTGCAGACTGCGGTTGGACTTGTCAAAAAAGGCGTCCTCTGGCACGATCCCCGCCTGCTCCAGGAGCGGCAAGGCATCGTCGAGAATCCTCCCTTTCGGAATTGCAAAGATTAGTGGTTTGGCCATGATGGCCGCGGCTTTACGGCTTCGCAGATGAAAGGGCAACGAGTTATGGACATTTTGGACGTCGAAGATATCGCGCAGGGAATGCGCGGCCAGGCGGAACATTGCCGGCGCAACGACGCCCCGGTCACCGCCTCGATCATCATCGCCCAGTTGCCGCTGATGGACGGTCCGACAGCCTGCGGGCAAAAGATCGCGCAGTGGCCGGGAAAACCGCTGGAAGACGCGATGCCGCTGCGCCTCACCGGCGGACTGCACCATCTCTATCTCAGCGGCAGGGAGCCGCGACTGGCCGAGATTTACGAAGGCCGGATTACCGATCAGGACGCAATTGATCATCTGGTCGGAGAGGTCATCGCCGACCATGATGCCGATCTCCTGCCCTGGTTCGACAATCCGCCGCAGACCAATGAATCCGGCCGCTCGGCGAGTTTCATGGCGGGCCTGCTGTGGCTAGCCGGGCGTATCGGACCGCGATTCGAACTGCTGGAACTGGGTGCCAGCGCCGGGGTGAATACGATGATGGACCGTTATCATTATGATCTGGGCGGCGTTCAGGCCGGGCCGGAGGATTCGCCGATGCGGATCAGGCCCGAGTGGCGCGGTCCCCCTCCCCCGCAGGCCCCGGTCGAGATTGTCAGCGCCCGCGGCTGTGACCAGAATCCGATCAATCTCACCGACGACGAAACCGCCGCCCGGCTCAAAGGCTATATCTGGCCGGAAATGCCCGCGCGCTTCGAGCGGATGGAGGCATCGATCGCGCTGGCCAAGCGGAGTCCGCCCGATGTCGCGAAAGCCGATGGCGCCGACTGGGTCGAAGAGCAGCTAACCCTGCCCCAGCAAAGCGGCGTCACCCGGGTGCTGATGCATTCGATCGTCTGGCAATATCTGCCGCAGGCAACCAAGGACCGGATCACGATCGCGATGAAAAAGCTGGAGAATCGGCAACTCCGGACAAACCGCTGGCGTGGATGTCACTGGAGACCAACCGCAAGACCTTCAGCCACGAACTGATCATCCGCTACTGGCCAGGCGGCGAGCAACCGGCGCTGCTAGGGCGGGCTCACGCCCATGGCGCGTGGGTGGAATGGTTTGAGGAATAACGGGAAAGCGTAAACTGCCCTCTCCCATAGGGAGAGGCAAGTGTAGCTTGTCCGCTTGCGGACTAGCGAAACTCGGTGAGGGGTTCGACTGTCGAAAAGGCGAAACCCCTCACCGACTGCGCCTAAGGCAATAAATTGCCAAGGCTTGTTGCCTCTCCCTATGGGAGAGGGCTTCTCAATCCGTAACCGTATTCGGCTTACCCTCGGGCAGCGGAATAAATTCGTCCGGATCACCCGGAACGAGCGGAAAGCGCCCTTCAAACCAGTCGGCCTTGGCCTGCTCGATCCGCTCCTTGCTCGACGAGACAAAATTCCACCAGACATGCCGTTCCGTAGCAAAAGCCTCTCCACCGAGCAGCATCGCCCGCCCGCCTGAGAGGGACGAAAGCGAGACACTCGCCCCCGGTGCAATCACATACAGCACATATTTTTCCAGCGGCACGCCATCCAGCGCGCCGTCGCCGTCGACCAGCATCACCGCCCGTTCGTCGGCCTCCGCATCAATCGGGATCGCGCCTCCGGCGTAGAGCAGAATATCGGCATAAATCGTCTCGGCGTGACAGGTGGTCGGCGCCGTCTGCCCCCAAAGGCTCCCCATGATGACCCGCGCTTGGCGCCACCATCCTCGACCAGCGGCAAATCATCCACGCCGACATTCTCGAACGCCGGATCGATCTCTTCCTTGCCATCCGGGAGTGCCAGCCAGGTCTGCATCCCGAACATTGGTTTCTTCTCGTCCTGCGTTTCCACCGGCGAGCGCTCCGAATGGACAATCCCCCTGCCCGCGGTCATCAGATTGACTTCGCCCGGCCGGATTGTCTGATGCGTGCCCAGACTGTCGCGATGATCGATTGCGCCTTCAAACAAATAGGTTACCGTTGCCAGATTGATATGCGGATGCGGACGGACGCCCATGCCCGGTCCTTCCGGCAATACCGCCGGACCGAATTCATCGACAAAGATAAACGGCCCCACCATCCGGCGGTGCCTAGATGGTAAGACCCGGCGGACCTGAAACGCGCCAAGATCATGGGTCGTTGGCATGATTGTCTGTGCAATGATGGTCATAGCCGCTCCAGATCGTCGACGGTTCTCTCTGTTATCACATTGCCGGTGTTGAGAATAGATTTCGGCTCGAGCAGCAGCACATGGCATTCACCACCCAGAGCTTCCGGACAATGCTCGACGCCTTTGGGAATTATGACAAGCTCCCCTTCCCCGACATCAATATCGCCGGTGCGCAAACCCATGCGCATCGTGCCCTTGACCACCAGAAAGAGTTCGTCTTCCTCGTCATGATGATGCCAGTCAAACTTGCCCTCAAACTTCGCGAGTTTCACCTGCGCGTCGTTGATATCGCCCGCGATTTTCGGGGACCAGTGGTCGGAGAAGCTGGCAAAGGCGTCGGCCAGATTGACTTTGCGGATCATGTTCGACCTCTCCCATATTGCTGCAACGCCCTTACCTTCTCCCGTGAGGGAGAAGGATACGAAGCCTTATCCGAAGGATTAGGCGCAGTTGGATGAGGGTGTACAAAATTCGAGATGGTACACCCTCATCCAGTTACGACTAGGCAGCCAGCTGCCAAGTCTCCACATCCTTCTCCCTCACGGGAGAAGGCTCCATTCACTCCCCCGGCGCCCTTGCCTTGATCACCATCGCGTGGACCTTGTCGCGCATCATGTCGCCCAGCGCCTTGTTCACCATCCGCTGGCGGTTGAGCCGGGACTGGCCGGCAAAGGCCGCGCATTCGATATCGACGGAAAATGCGATTCGCCGCTGCCGTCATCACCGGCATGGCCTTGATGGCTGGCACTGTCGTTGGTCACGACGAGCGATATCGGCGCGAGTTCGGCGGTGAGCCTTTTTTCTATCTCGCTGTGGACTGGACCTTTGGGCATCGAATCTCCATATTGCTTTTTCACTCACCATATTAGCCGTTTGCACCGCCCTTGTCGAAGCGCGTTTGCGGCTTTCAGACCGTCCCGCGAACCATGCGGGACCAACGGAGCAATATTGACTGTTTCCCCCAAGAGAAAAGCCAACCGCTTTCACGGACGCGTGGAAACCGAAGGCCAGCCCTGCGCGATTGACGGCTGCGAGGAAAGCGGCGAATTTCGCGCGCCCCCCATCTACGGCCGTGGCCGCAGCTACGATGGGCCCGGTGAATATCGCTGGCTCTGCCTCGACCATGTCCGCGAGTTCAATCAGGGCTATGACTATTTCGCCGGCATGGATTCCGAAGAGATTTTCGAAGCCCAGCATCCGGTCAGGGGATGGGATTCGTCCCGCCGAATCTATGACGGCGGCGCGGGCGCGCAACCGGCCTGGGCCGATTTTACCGATCCGCTCGATGCAATCGGCGCGCGCTTTGCCAGCCTCAAGACGGCCGCCAACCGTCAGGGCCGACCGTTTTCCAAAGCGGACCAGAATGCCCTCAAGACGCTAGGGCTTGGCGACAGTGACGCAAAATCCATTGTCCGCAGCGATATCCGCCGCGCCTATTCCGCGCTGGTCCGCAAATATCATCCCGACCGCAACGGCGGCGACCGCAGCCACGAGAAACAGTTGGCAAAAGTGATCGAGGCCTATACGCAGCTTAAGGAATCACCAGATTTTAGATAGTGGCTCGCCCCTTGTGCATTTCCTAGGGCGGCAGAGATTTTTCGAAGGACTATGATGACCGAGATACCCGATATCAACCCTGACGCCAGCGACGAAACCATTTTGGATGCACCCGACATCACCGTCGATGCCCGCGAAGTGTTCGGTGTGGACGTGGATATGCAGGTTCCGGCGTTCAGTCTGAAAGACGAACGGGTTCCCGACCTCGATCCATCCTATGTTTTCGATCCGGAAACCACGATCGCGATCCTCGCCGGCTTTGCGTTCAACCGCCGGGTCATGGTGCAGGGCTATCACGGCACCGGGAAATCGACCCATATCGAACAGGTTGCAGCGCGCCTCAACTGGCCCTGTATCCGGATCAACCTCGACGCGCATATCAGCCGGATCGATCTGGTCGGTCGCGATGCGATTGTCCTGAAGGACGGCCAGCAGGTCACCGAATTCCGTGAAGGTCTGCTGCCATGGGCGCTGCAAACGCCAACCGCGCTGGTGTTCGACGAATATGACGCCGGTCGCCCCGACGTGATGTTCGTGATCCAGCGGATCCTGGAAGCGGAAGGCAAGCTGACCCTGCTCGACCAGAACCGCGTGATCCGCCCCAACCCCTATTTCCGCCTGTTCGCGACTGCCAATACGGTCGGCCTCGGCGACACCAGTGGGCTTTATCACGGCACGCAGCAGATCAACCAGGGCCAGATGGACCGCTGGAACATCGTGGTGACGCTAAACTATCTGCCGGCCGAGACCGAATCCAAGGTCATCCTGTCGAAAGTGCCCGAAGCCGGCGACAAGACGGTGGAAAATATGATCAAGGTTGCCGATCTGACCCGTCAGGGATTTATCAACGGTGACATTTCCACAGTGATGAGCCCGCGGACCGTAATCAGCTGGGCGCAGAATGCCGCGATCTTCAAGAATATCGGCTTCGCCTTCCGCCTCTCCTTCCTCAACAAATGCGACGAAGCGGAGCGGATGCTGGTGGCCGAATATTATCAGCGGGTGTTCGGTGAGGATTTGCCGGAAAGCGTGATGGGTAGCTAGACTTACGGCCGGGCATTCCTGATTGCGTATCCACTATTTTGGCTGAGAACTAACTCACCCGGTGCTGCCAAGCTACCGGCTATTGGATGCCGATTGCGTTCATTCCGTGTTTTCGTTATAACGCCTGTATGAACAAGATGACCCCACTTCCCGCTGGCCATGCGCTCAAACTGGTCAAAATCGGCAACTCCACCGGCGTAATCCTGCCCAAGGATTTGCTCGAGAAGCTGCGCGTTTCTCAGGGCGACACCGTCTTTTTGAGCGAGTCACCTGATGGTGTCAGGCTGACCGCGATCAACCCGGACTTCCAGAAAAAATGGCTGCCGCCGAAGGTGTGATGCGCGAAGATCGCGACATCCTTCGTGTCTTGGCAAAATGACCGGCGACCGGATTGAGCCGATCTGGCTCGGCGCCGACATTGCCCTTGCCATTCACGATCGACAGCTTGCCGAGCATGGCGGCCCATCGGGTGTCCGTGATCAAGGCCTGCTCGAGTCCGCTCTAGCAAAACCGGTCAACAAATGGGGTTGCGGCGAAAATGATTTGTGCGCCTTGGCGGCGGCTTATGCATTTGGCGTTGCCCGCAACCACCCTTTGACCGATGGCAACAAGCGCACCGCCTGGGTGTTGGCGCGAACATTTCTGGTGTTGAATAACGGCCAGCTTCTTTTTGACCGGGAGGAAGCGATCGCGACGGTCCAGTCACTCGCAGCGGGCGAACTCACCGAAGAACAATTGGCCAAATGGTTCCGTGACCATATCGCGGATGACTGACGTTCATCGGTTCGCGCAAAGCGAATGATTTTATCCGAACGCCAACAACATATCGTTGTCTCAGCATAGTGATTGACGCGCAGCCAATCAGATTTCAGTCTTGGTCGGCTCTGGGATCCTCGGCCCGATCCGAAAATTCGGTCATCACAGCCAATGCCGCCCACACGGTGAGCGTCGGTAACACGCGCTCGGGGAAATCGATGACAGCGCCGCTGCTATCGCTTTCCGCATACCAGGCTGCCAGCAACACGCCCGTCAGCATGACGCTGTTCCAGATTCTTCTATGGGTATAGGTCACAAGGAGGATGCTGCTCACTATCGCCGAGATAATGACCAGCAATATAACATAGTCATCCATCGGGATTTCGGCAATATTGCCCAGGCTGACACCGATGATCGCACCGAAGAATATGTTCAGCGCGTTGATCGTCGCTTCATATTCGCGCTGGGTCAGTCTAAACGGATTCCCGATTTTCAACAATTTGCCCACCATGATAATTTCCCGAAAGTGCCCCGTTGACTAGCAAATCATTGATGCTTTCCAAACTTCTTTCTCGCCAAAGGCGTATTATTATGGCAACACAGTAGTCACATGCTTGAGCATAGCCCTGATTCTTCCGTAAAACGCCGCTGGTTTTGGCCATTTCGCAGCAGGCCGAAGACCGAAACCCCATTTTACGAACCCTATGGCGATGCCATCCCGCCACGCATTGACGAGCCGGTTGCACCACTCAAAAAGCCGCGCGGCAAATGGTGGTGGTTCAGCCGTGCTGTGGCTGCCGGGCTTTTGCTGTTCATCCTGCTCATTGCCTATCTCGCGATCACCGCGCCCCTGTCCAAATCGCTGCAACCGATTGCGCCACCGCAGATCACGCTGCTGACATCGGACGGACAGCCGTTCGCCCGCAACGGGGCTGTGGTCGATGATCCGGTGGAGGTGGCGAAACTGCCCGACCATGTGCGCGAAGCCTTCATGGCGATCGAGGACCGGCGTTTCTATTCGCACTGGGGCGTCGATCCGCGCGGCCTGGCCCGCGCGCTGTGGAGCAACATCTCGGGCAGCGGCATGACCCAGGGCGGCAGCACGATCACCCAGCAGCTTGCCAAGACGACCTTCCTGACGCCGGAACGGAGCCTGACCCGCAAGGCGCGGGAAATGCTGATCGCCTTCTGGCTGGAAGCCTGGCTGACCAAGGACGAGATACTCGAACGCTATCTGTCCAACGTCTATTTCGGCGACAACGTCTATGGCCTGCGCGCCGCATCGCTCCATTATTATTATCGCCAGCCGGAAAATCTCAAGCTGGAGCAGGCGATCATGCTCGCCGGTCTGGTGCAGGCGCCCTCGCGCCTCGCCCCGACGCGCAACCCCGATCTGGCCGCCAAGCGGGCCAATCTGGTCAAATCCGCGATGGTCGCCGCCGGTTATCTGACTCAGCAAGAGGCCGACCGGTTGGGCATCGCGAGACTGGATGTCCGCGCGAAAAACACCCTGCCCACGGGGACCTATTTTGCCGACTGGGCGATGCCGCAGGCCCGCGCCCTGACCGACCTGAGCTACGAGCGACTGGCCTTGACCACGACGCTTGATGCCAGAATGCAGGAAATCGCCCGCCGCGCGATCGCTCGCGCTCCGCTGGGACAGGCGCAGGTCGCTCTGGTCGCGATGCGGCCGGACGGGGAAGTCGTGGCAATGATCGGCGGCAAGGATTATGCAAAATCCGCCTTCAACCGCGTCACCCAGGCCCAGCGCCAGCCGGGCTCCACCTTCAAGCTGTTCGTCTGGCTGGCGGCGCTGCGGTCGGGCATGAGCCCCGACGACATGGTTGACGACAGCCCGATCACCAAAGGCGGCTATCTCCCGAAAAATGCCGGTGGAAATTACCGTGGCACGCTCAGTTTGAAAGACGCTTTCGCCAAGTCGAGTAATGTCGCAGCCGTGCGACTATTCGGTCAGATCGGGGACAAGGCGGTGATCCGCGAGGCCCGCAATCTGGGGGTCAAGTCGCCGCTGGCAGAGGATGATCCCAGTCTCGCGCTCGGCACGTCAACGATGAACCTGATGGAGCTGACCGCAGCCTATGCCGGGGTTGCCGGCAACCGCTGGCCGGTCGTCCCCTATGCCTTCAAGAAGGATGAGCAGAGCTGGACCGAGTGGCTGTTTGACTGGCCCGGCCGCTATAATGCCAGCACCCACGCCGATATGGAGACATTGCTGCGCGCTGCGGTCAACGAGGGTACCGGCCGCCGCGCGATGCTGACCATTCCCAATTATGGCAAGACCGGCACCAGCCAGAATAATCGCGACGCGCTGTTCGTCGGCTATGCCGGGGACGGCGAGGACAGGCTGGTCGTCGGCGTGTGGATCGGCAATGACGACAATACCCCGCTGAAAGGTGTCAGCGGCGGCAGCCTCCCCGCGCGTATCTGGAAGGATTTCATGCAGCAGGCCGTGCAGTCCAAAAACCCGCCGGCAGCACCAAACCCCAGGACAAGCCGGATCCCGAAGGCCGGTCACGCCGCTCGACCTGCCGGAGATCCCCGAAATACCGGTAGAAATCGGCGATACGGAGGTCCGGATAAACGGCGACAATGGTGTCCGCGTGGGCACGGAAATAGGTGGTGTGCCGGTAGATTTGCGGATTGATGGCGAGGGTGTGGCGATCGAACGGCGCCAGGCGGAAACCCCGCCGGGACAGTAAACCCGCGCGGGGGATCCCGCCTAACAAAAAAGCAGGAAATTAGGTCTATGATTCCCCTCGCCTTTCCGCTTAAAGCTGTTCGCTTCTATGGCTGACCGTTCCAAACTTGATGATTTGAAAGACGTGCTGGGCGGCGCCGCGCGCGCGATCGCCCGCGAACCCGATCTGGAACTGGCCTATACCGCCGAAGCCCCGTCGCAGTCGGGGCAGCATCTCAAGGTGCCAATGCCCGCGCGCGATCTGCCACCGGCGCAAGTCGCCGAAGCGCGGGGCTTTGCCGACAGTTTCTCGCTCAAACTGCGCCATCATGACGAAGCCACGCATCGCAGGAACGCGCCGCAGGAAGCCGTGGCGCGCGCCTGTTTCGACGCGCTCGAACAGGTCCGCACCGATGCGCTGGGATCGCGCAACATGTCGGGCGCCAAGGATAATCTGAACGCGGCGCTGGAAATGCGCATGCGGTCCGACCCGATCGCGCGCGCACAGAATCGCGACGAGGTTCCGATTTCCACAGCCCTCGCCCTGCTGGCGCGGGAAAAATTGACCGGACAGGCGCCACCGCAAGGCACCGTCAAAGGCCTCGACATGCTGCGCGAATGGATCGAGGAAAGCGCCGGCGCCGATCTCGACGGCCTCAACCTGACGCTCGACGACCAGGGCAATTTTGCCAAATTGACGACGCAATTGCTGCAGCATCTCGATCTGATCAAAAGCGATGACCAGTCCGAAGCCGACGATAGCGACGATGATGACAGCGACGAGGATAGCGACGACAGCCAGGATGACGGCGCCGACGAGGAAGCGACCGGCGATCAGGGCGAGTCCGAAATGCGATCCGAACCATCGGACGACGACAGCCAGGACGGCGAAAGCGACCAGAACGCCGAAGAGCTGGAAGAAGGCGCGGAAGAGGAAATGGGAGATGCCGGCGACGACGGCATGATGCCGGTACGTCCCAACCGGGCGATGTCCGACCTGCCCCCCGGTTTCAACTATGCGCCGTGGACCGAAAAATATGACGAGGTCGTCAGCGCCACCGAGCTGTGCGACGAAGAGGAGTTGACGCGCCTGCGCGCTTTCCTCGACCAGCAGCTGACCAATTTGCAGGGCGCGGTGACGAAACTCGCCAACCGCCTGCAGCGCCGCCTGATGGCGCAGCAGAATCGCAGCTGGGATTTCGATCAGGAAGAAGGCATGCTTGACGCCGCCCGCCTCGCCCGCGTGGTCAGCAATCCTTCGCACAGCCTGTCCTACAAGATCGAGCGCGAAACCGATTTCCGCGACACCGTGGTAACCCTGCTGATCGACAATAGCGGTTCGATGCGCGGCCGACCGATTTCGATTGCCGCCATTTCTGCGGACATCATGGCCCGCACGCTGGAACGCTGCGGTGTCAAAACCGAAATTCTCGGCTTCACCACCCGCGCCTGGAAAGGCGGCCAGACCCGCGAGGACTGGCTGGCGGCGGATCGCCCGGCCAACCCCGGACGGCTCAACGACCTGCGCCATATCGTCTACAAGAAAGCCGACGAACCGTGGCGCCATGCGAAGAAAAATCTCGGCCTGATGATGCGCGAAGGCCTGCTCAAGGAAAATATCGACGGCGAGGCCCTGCTCTGGGCCCACAGCCGGCTGATCGCCCGCCCCGAAGAACGCCGCATATTGATGGTGATCTCCGACGGTGCGCCGGTCGACGACAGCACCCTGTCGGTCAACCATGGTGCCTATCTGGAAAACCATCTGCGCAAGGTGATCGAATGGATCGAAAGCCGCTCGCCCGTGCAGCTCGTCGCCATCGGCATCGGCCATGACGTGACCCGCTATTACAAGAAAGCGGTGACGATCATGGATGCCGAGCAATTGGGCGGAACCATGGTCGAGCAGCTTGCCGGACTATTTGATGAGGATTGATGGATAGCCTCGCAGGCCTAGAGAGAGGATATCTATATCCCAGCCCCGCCTCTAAACATGGGGTAGAATCTGAGTGTCCGTTCTGTATCGCTAGACACATCGACAATTACCAATCAGGCGACTCGGCGGTGATGCTGCAGGGCACAGAAGCTGGGCGAGTATTGAAGTATACAGATGTCGAAAAATTTGGTGGTAATTTCTATGAGTGGATTGATGAACCTGGCAAATCTCTGAGGCTGCTGAGGGAGCATTGGCTCACCTTGCCAATTGAATGTCTCACGGTGCCCTTTTGGCTTCCCAAGTTTGCACTCAGATACTGTTTTATCATTGATGAGTTGTGTGTCTGGGCCTGCAATGAGTGTACGGCTGGAAAAAGATTTCATTGGAATTCCGATGTTCTAACAGAGATTGTCAGGACATGCTGGCGAAAACGCATACCTATAGAACCGGCTGAAATTTCAAAGGTAATGCTCGCGCACGGAATGCCAGAATTATATCAAGAGCGCACTGAGGAATTGTTCCGGTTTGGGATGAAGACACTTATCGCAAGTGAAGGTCGCAAACCCCTAAAAAAATACGCAATGAGATTATCGCTGAACAACAACTTTATGAAATTTGGAAAAGTAAATGAACGTAACCGAAGCCGTCACCTCCCGCCGGTCCGTCCGCCAGTTTCTCGACAAGCCGGTCGACCAGTCGACGCTCGAACGCGTTCTCGAGACCGCCCAGCGCGCCGCTTCCGGCGGCAATACCCAGCCGTGGAGCGCGGTTGTCGTTGGCGGCGATGCGCTCAAGGACATCACCGCCAAGATCAAGGCCAAGGCCGCGACCGCGCCGATGGGCGAAGGCATGGAATATGCCATCTACCCCAAGGATCTCGACGGCCGCTATGAAGAACAGCGTCGCGCGGTCGGCAAGGGGATGTTCGACGCCGTCGGTCTGGAACGGGGAGACGCCGCCGGACGGGTCGCACAGATGGCGAAAAACTGGGACAGCTTCGGCGCGCCGGTGCAATTGTTCACCTATACCAGAAAATATATGGGCCCGCCGCAATGGTCGGACATGGGTATGTGGCTGCAGACCGTGATGCTGCTGCTCCGTGAAGAGGGACTCGACAGCTGCGCTCAGGAAATCTGGGCGATGTACGGCACCTATATGCGGGAATTGCTCGGCATCAGCGACGATTATATTTTCTTCTGCGGCATGGCCATCGGCCACCGCGACCCCGACGCGCCGATCAACAATTTCGATGTGCCCCGCGTACCGATCGGCGACGCAATAGAGTTTCGCGGTTTTTAACCACTTCTGTCAGCGGTTTTTAGCGATTTCTGGGTACGGAAACGTCCCGCTATGTGACAATAGTCACTTAATCCTGCCGTGATGTCGATATTCTCCAATCGTAGACTCGGTTTTTCCAGCTAACTAGTGTAGTTATAAGAATATTCTGGGTCGCGATCGATATTGTCCAAGTCTGAGGGGCTTGGCAATACACAAAATTGTGGGGAGAATATCGTGCACCGGACGAGGATCGGCACATTATTATTGACGATGGGTTTGCTATCAGGCCCAGCGACGGCGCTCGCTCGTGACACGCCGGTGTCAATGCGCGACAGCTTCCCGATTGGCAGCAGCGAAGGCATTTTGTGCCAGGTGCAGGACCGCAGCATCGAGAACAAGGCAAAAGCCGATATGTTTGACCGCAGCTGGGCCGTGGTCTGCCGCGACTCGGCCAGACCGGTCGGCTTCGTCTATTCGTCCCGTTCGACAGAGCAGGACATGCTCGCCCGAATCGCGCCGCATCGCAGCGAACCGGTGACCTGCACTGACAATCCGTCGCCGGCAACGCTTGGCGGCTTTCGTCACCAGGCCTGCCGCCTTGCCGCGGAACCGGTCGCCTATTCTCTGGTTCTCGGACGGCAGGATGGCACTTCCTATGTCGCCGAAGCCTGGCGGCCTATGACAGCGCGACCCTGCTCGCGCTCAAATCGATTTTAAGCGATACCATCGCCGAAGGCAAAATAGACGTCGCCTCGATCTCGATCGAGGATCCATTTGCCTTTGCCCGGGTGCAGGCGGCCACACTCAAGCCCTATCAGGCCCTCTCGGAAGGCTATCGCAGGAATCTCAGCGGCGATTATGCCGAGGCCGCCGCCTTTTTCGAAACCTTGCAACAGCGCACATCCGGCATGGAGGGGGAAGATATCAACCCCCGCGAATATCTGATTAACCGGGCTTTGCAGAAATCCAACCTCGGTGAATTTGCCGAAGCCGACGACCTGTTCGAACAGGCCGGCGCTATCGACGACAGCGATCCGATAGCCGAGCGGCTGCAGCGCAATTTCGAAACCATGCATCAGCTTAACCAGGGCCAGCTTGGGGCGGCAATCGCGCGGATAAATGCTCCCCTCAAAACCGCCGTTGAGGGTGAGGCAGCGCTGACAGAACGCCTCGAAATTACCGCACCGCTGTCGTCGCGGATCAACGGCAGCGCCCAGACTCGCAACCTGCTCGCTTTCGTCGATGAAACGAAGCTCAGCCCGGCGGAGCGCGCCGAGATCATCGATGCACAGGCTCTGCAACTTCTGGGCACGGCGCAGCGGTTGAATGGCGAGAGCGAAGCCGCCCGCAATTCCTTCGTCTCGGCCTATAATCGGGCGATCGCCGTGCGCGACGGCCGGGTCACATCGATCACTCGCCTGAGAGCCCAGACGCTCGCCGAATTGTCGCTGCTGGCGGAAGCGACGGCAATATCGGGGAGGCGCGGCAATATTTGCGCGACGGGCTCGACTTGCTGAGCATCCAATATCCCGAAACAAGGGCGGTCAATGCCGCCAAGGCGCGCCTCGCCGCCTTTCTGTTGCGCAACGGTGAGGAAGCCGACGCCCGCGCTTTATATGCGGAAGTGGTCGACAGTTCGCTCGGCAAACAAAGCGCGATTACCGGCATGACGAACCAGCTTGCGCCCTATTTCGCGCTGCTGGCAGAAGACCCGACGGCAACCGGACAGTTTTTCAAGGCCTCCCAGATACTGGTTCGTCCCGGTGTGGCCGAGACCCAGGCCGTTCTTGCGCGCGAGCTGAGTGGAGGCACCGATGAAGCGGCCCGCATGTTCCGGCAATCGATCAACCTGACGCGCAATATCGAAAAATTGCGCATTCGTTTCTCCGCGCTGGGCAGAGTGGAACAAACGGCGCAGATCCGCGCGCAAAGAGACAGTCTGGCGGCCGAAATCGAGGCGCTGGAGCGAAGCCAGCAGCTGACCCAGGTCCGGCTGGCCGAGTTTCCGCAATATCGCGCCGTTTCAGACCGTTTTCTCAGCCTCGACAATTTGCGCGCCACCATGCAGCCTTCCGAGGCCTATATGCGCATGTCGATAATCGGCGGCGATATATTCATGTTCTACACCGATCAGTCGGTCGCCAAAATCTACCGGGTGCCGCTGGACGAAGCAGCGCTCGATGCCAAGGTCGATACGATCCGCGCCTCGATTTCGGTGCTGGAAAACGGCCAATATGTCACCTATCCCTTCGATATCGAAGCGGCACGGAGCCTGTATTCGGACCTGTTCGGACCGGTTTCGGACCAGCTTGCCGGCAAGAGCCATCTGATTTTCGAACCCGATGGTGCCATGCTTCGCCTGCCGATCAATCTGCTGGTCGCCGATCAAGCGTCGGTTTCGACATATCTTGCCAGAAGCGAGGCGATTGATGGCGACCCCTTTGATTTTTCCGGTGTCCAGTGGCTCGGCAAGACTCTCGATATCAGCACCGCCGTATCCGCTCGCGCGTTCGCCGACGCCCGCAAGGCGCCGCAATCCGATGCTTCGCGGCAATATCTCGGCATGGGCCGGAACGAGCCGGTACTCGCCAGCACCAAAGCGGCAGCCGTACGAGGCGCCCAGCAGAATAGCGACGGTCAGTGCCAATGGCCGCTGGGCCAGTGGAACAACCCGATTTCCGATCGCGAGCTGCAGGAAGCCCGGAGCCTGATCGGCGCAGAGAATTCCGAATTGCTGACCGGCGCGGCATTTACCGACAGCGCCATATTGTCGAACGACAAAATCAGCGAATACCGGATCCTGCATTTTGCCACCCATGGCCTGGTCACCGCGCCGAGTCCGTCCTGCCCGGCCAAACCGGCGCTACTGACCTCTTTCGGCGGACAGGGATCGGACGGTCTTCTGGCCTTTGACGAGATTTTCGATCTCAAGCTCGACGCGGATGTGATCATTCTCTCGGCATGCGACACCGCGGGCAAGGCCAGCATAACCGCAACTCGCGAAGCCGGCGTTAGCAGCGGCGGCGGCACGGCTCTGGATGGCCTGGTCCGGTCCTTCATCGGGGCTGGTGGCCGTTCGGTTCTCGCCAGTCACTGGCCTGCCCCGGATGATTTCCAGGCGACGGAACGGCTGATAAACGGCCTGTTCAGCGACGGTCGCGGCCGCTCGATTACCGAAGCGCTCCGCCTGTCCCAGCTGGACCTGATGAGCGATCCGGTCACATCCCACCCCTTCTACTGGGCGGGTTTTGCCCTGATCGGCGATGGCGCCCGGCTGTTCCTGCCCGGCGCGAAAAATGCTGCTGCCAGTCTTGATACGGCTCCGGCCGGCACGGAAGCGGCTCTCAAATAATGGCATCAGAAGCCAGGCCAACGGACCCGGTTGCCAATAACCGCGACGTCAAGGAGGGGGCGAAAGGCGTACTGCAATCGTTGCGCCGGCTCTTCGACCAGCTTGGACCGATCCGCCTGGCCTCCACGATATTGTTCATGATCCTCGCGCTGCTGGTCGCCCGCTACAGCTGGACAACGCCATTGATCCAGGAAGCCGAACGGGCGCTCTATGATCTGCGCGCATCGGTGTTCGCTCCGGAAATCGAAAAAGACGAGAATATCGTGATGGTCGTCTATAACGAGGACACGCTGAAGCTGACCGGCCAGCGGTCCCCGGTTGACCGGACCATATTGGCGCAAGCGCTCGAAACGATCGATGCGGCCAATCCCGCATCGATCGGTATCGATATTCTCTTCACCATGCCGCAGGATGACGACGAGCTGCTGATATCGACCTTCAAGAATATGAAGACGCCGACCTTCCTCGCCTATGCCGACCCGAAGGAAAATCCGGAAATCGCATTTGCCGAGCATGAATTTCTGCAGCAGTTTTTCGACGAGGCCCGCACCGAGAAGGTCCGGCCGACCGATATCAAGCTGGAAACCGACAGCGACGGTGTCCAGCGCCGCTGGACCCCGCACCGGCCGGGCGCTCCGCCGTTCATGGCCATTGCCCTGACCGGACCCAATCCGAAATTCGCCAATAATGATGGCGCCATCCGCTATCATGTACCAACTTCCACCGATGTTCCGGTGTTCGACAAATTTCCGATCGAAAACTTTGCCGATCCGGCAATCGCCGAGATGCTGGGATCATTCATCGCCGGCAAACATGTGCTGATCGGCGGCGACTTTGTCGACCGCGACCGGTTCGAGACTCCGGTCGGCGGACTGGCCGACGTTCAGGGCGATGACGGCAAGATGATCGGGCTGGAAGTACATGCCCATATGCTTGCCCAGCTGCTCAACGATGATCTGCCCACCCCGATTCCAACCTGGACCTTGTGGCTGGGCGCGCTGATCGTCGCGATTTGCGGCGGCCTTTCCGCCTGATTATCGGAAATGCATTGAAAGTCGGGCTGATGCTGCTCGGCCAATTCGCCTTTTTCCTGATCTTCCCCTTTTTATTGCAAAATGTCGGAGTGGATACGCTGACGTTGCCGGCCTTCGGCTGGGGGGTCGGCTGGCTGCTCGGCTATGCCTCCGTCGGTTCGGCTGCGCGCACCATCAATTCCAAGCAGCGGGC
>NZ_PYIA01000041.1:0-48714 GCF_013265645.1 Sphingopyxis sp. BSNA05
GGCCCCAGCCTTCGCTGGGGTGACGGATCAAAGCTCAAGAACCATCTGCACATTGCACCGCGCATAAGGCGTGGGCCACCGATGATCAGCAGACAAATGTTGAAAGCCGCGCCGTTCGTAAAGACGGATTGCGGCTTTCAGTTCTGCATTGGTCTCGAGCCAGATGGCGTCCGCCCCCATAGCCGTCCCTTCCGCAATCAGCGCGTCCAGCACCGCCCGGCCAATGCCCTGACCACGCATATCTTTTTGCGCCGCCATTTTGATGACTTCCAGCCATTGACGGCCATCCTGCGGGTCATGATGCGGGGGTAGGATCGCTCCCGTGCCGACTACCATATCGTCGACAAGGGCAACGATGATCTGCCCGCCCTTGCCGAGAATAGATGCTTCCAATTCTTCCAATTGTTGACGGTCGCTGTCCTCGAGAACAAAATATTCCTCGATCCAGTCGCGGTTGAGATCAATGAAGGCCTGACGGTCTTCCTGGCGGTAGCGACGGGTTGTTACGGGCATCAGAATATCCCGAACAATATCACCGCCATGATCGTCCCGATCACCGGTATCACAACAGTCAGCGCGCCTACCGCGCCATAAGCATCCTTATGCGTTTCTCCGCAAACCGCGCGGATCGTGGTCACGACATAGCCATTATGCGGCAGGCTATCGAGCGCGCCGGAGGAAATGGCGACCACACGGTGCAGCTCGTCCGGCTGCGCACCGACATCCATATAATGCGGCGCAATCAGGGGCAGGGCGATCGACTGGCCGCCCGATGCGGAGCCGGTGAGGCCGGCGATCACGGTAACGGCAATGGCCGCGCCGATCAGCGGGCTGCCCGGAATATTCTGCACCAATATAAGCGCTTCCTGAAAGGCCGGTGACAGCTTGGCAACGGAGCCAAATCCAACCACGGCGCAGGTATTGGTGATCGCGACAACCGCGCTGGTCGCGCCGCGGGAAAAGGCTTCCGGCATGGATTTCAGCTTCTGGTAACCGACGATCAGGGCGACGACCGCGCCCGATCCCAGCGCCGCCACCAGTGCCCATTTGTCGAGCGATTCCTGCGGCAGGATCGCCGACAGCGGGCCCATGTCCTGCGGATATTGGAAGATCAGAAAGATCGCGAGAACCGCGACCAGCGGCAGGATGCAGAGCAGAGGCGCAGGCAGATTGCTATAGTCGCTGTTCTGGTCATCCGTTTCGCGGCCGACAAAATGCTCGCCCTTCGCGACGGCACGCTTGACCATATGGTTGAGCCAATATTGCCCGGTAACCGCCATGAACAGCGCGATCACCAGACTGACCTGCCAGCCGGCATAAGCGGTGGTGCCGAGATATTCCATCGGGATCAGATTCTGGATTTCCGGGCTGCCGGCGCTGGTCATGGTGAAGGTGACCGACCCGAAGGCCAGCGCTGCCGGGATGAACCGCCGCGGCAAATCCGCTTCGCGAAACAGATGCACAGCGAGCGAATAGACGCTGAACGACACAATGAACACGCTGACCCCGCCATAGGTGAGGATGGCGCACGCAGCGACCACGGCCAGCACCGCATGTTTGATCCCGATCTTCTCGATCACCCAATGGGCGACGCTGGCGGCCGCGCCGCTGGCCCCCATGATCTCGCCGAATATCGCGCCGAGCAGGAACATGAAGAACCAGCTTTTGAAGAAGCCGACGAAGCCGTCCATATAGGCTGTGGCAAAATCCGGGGCGCCTGCTGCGGCGAGAGGCGGCAACCACGCAATCCCGCTGGTTAGAGCGACAACCGCCGCCGCGACCGGTCCGGCAATCAGGATATTCACCCCGCGCACCGTCATCCAGATGAGCAGCGCCAGTCCGCCGATTAGACCGATTGTCGATAGCATATTGTCCCCCGAAACTTGACCGCTGCCTCATGGCAGAGGGTAAGCTCCGGGTGCAACTGCTAAAACCACCATCTTTAGTGGACGGGCGCCGCCCTTATCAGATCACCTGCGCTCGGTTCTCGTCGCGGTGTTTCTTCAGATATTTCATAAACGGCGTGCCACCTGTGCCGACCTCTGTATCATTGCCTTTGCCGTTTGACGCCTGCTTGTTGATATAGCTTGCGGCATATTCCAGATGGCGTGTGCGGAACCGCGCAACCTGCTCGACGCTGGCGTTGAAAGCCTTTCTGAGCGCCGCATCGCCGCTGGCGATGGCAAAATCCCGTAACCGGCTCTGTTCGCGCAAGTCCTCGATAAAACGCCGGTGCTGGATAGGCCGATAGGCGTGCAGTTCGTCGAGAAAACTGCGCAGAGGGTCATTGCCATGCTGCACCTGGAACAAGGCGTCCATGCTGGGTACGATTGAGCTTTGCGACCCGGTCTGGCCGCAAAACGACTGGCCCTTGCCCTGATTTTTCTCGACCCCTTCATAGATCAGGCCGTCGGGCAGCGCCGGATTGTTCGCCCAGCCGTGGATATAGGGCCGCACCCGCTGATAATAGATATAGGGATCGCAGCGGTCCGGCATCCGGTCGAAGATCGCGTTCACCGCGTCCCAATGGCTGTCCATTTCCTCAAGCAATGCCGTTGTTCTGGCAGTGTCTTTCGCATGGGCGGCTTCGACCAGATCGCAGGCGAGGCCGAGAAGCGGAGCAGCCGCCGCCTCGATCGCCACATGGATCAGAACGAACCAGTTTTCGTCCGCTCCGCCGTAGAAATTCTGCACCATATAGACATTGTCGAGCGTGATCGGGCCTTGCCGGTCCAGCCGCGCCCAATTGTCGAGCACATAGCCGCTATAGGGCAGCAACGGCGCCTGATCGAGCCGGTCGGCCAGCGCCACCATCGGACGGGCGAGATTGGCGGGCAGGGCGGTCGGTGCCTCGCTCTCTCCCCAGACATAGGCCTGCACGAGGAAAGAATAGCGGACCATCGCCACGCGGACCTGTTCTTCGGGTGCATTGGCGGCCCAGTCGGAAAGATCAAGGGCCGGCAATTGTTCCAGCCAGTATCGCACGCGGCCGGTGGTCATCAGGCCGGAGAGATTTTCTGCCGCCTTGATGATCGGGGCAAAAATATCGGGCAGGTCAATATCGACAATTTCGAAATGCGAGAGAAATCCGCGGGAAGCGGACATATCATAATCGGGCAATTTCATAAGGTCACCATTGGCGCAAGCGCGGGTTGGGCCGCTTGCTCAATGAGCGGGATGGTATCAAATGCAATCAAATGGGGCAAATCGATTTTCGCCGCTGCCGGGAGACGCAACCGGTCGCATGTGGAAAGCGTTCTGGCCTGCAAATTTCCCCCGTTCAGGAACCATTGCCGGGCCAGCGTGTTCATTGGCTGACCGAACAATTTTCGAGGAGTGTCAAAATGATGATATGGGCAAGACAATTGGCGATCGCTGCGACTGCGGCGTTCAGCCTGACCGCATGCGCGCAGAATTATGCGGCCGAAGGAGCCGGAGCCGGTGCCGCAGCGGGCGCCGCGATTGGTGCTCTTACCGGTGGTGACGTGCTGGAAGGCGCTGCTATTGGCGCTGCTGCCGGTGCAGCCGGCGGCTATTTTATCGACAAGGATGATGGCTGCGACGGTTATGACCGCAACGGCCGTCTGGACGACGACTGCTATGGCAAGCGTGGCTATCCGCGGGATCCGAGATAGAATCACCAACTTTTGAGCCGGGGCGCGGTTTCACTGGCCTGCTACCGCGCCTTGGGCTAACGCGCGCCTATGACTGGCGCGTTTCCTGGCCTGCGAGAGCAACACCCCTGGCGGCATGAACTGCGCGTCACGCTGGCGCTTGCCTGGCCGCTGATCCTTTCGAACCTGACCATGGCCCTGATTGGCGCCACCGATGTGCTGATGCTCGGCTGGCTCGGGGCCCGCGAACTGGCTGCGGCAACGCTCGGCTTCAACCTCGCGATGACTGCTGCGATCTTTTGCATGGGTCTGATCACCGCCTCGGCGCCGATGATGGCGACCGAAATCGGCCGTATGCAGCACAGCGTCCGCGATGTGCGCCGGACCTTCCGCCAGGCCCTGTGGGCCGCAGTCGCGGTGCTCATTCCCTTCTGGATCCTGCTCTGGAACACCGAAAGCCTGCTGCTTCTGTTCGGCCAGCAGCCTGATCTTGCCGCCATCGCCGGCACCTATATCAGCGCCTATATGTGGTCGATCCTGCCATTTCTCTTCTTCATCATATTGCGCAATTTCATTTCAGCGCTGGAGCAGCCGGTCTGGGCGCTTGTCATCAGCGTTGTCGGTGTATTGTCCAATGCCCTGTTCAACTATGCCCTGATTTTCGGCAAGTTCGGGCTTCCCGAATTCGGCGTCGTCGGTGCCGGGATCGGCAGCGTGCTGACCAATATGTTGATGTTCGGCGGCATGGTGCTGGTCGTCTTGCTGCACAAGCGTTTCCGCCGCTATCACCTGTTCGGCCGTTTCTGGCGCAGCGACTGGCCGCGCTTTCGCGCGATGTGGAAGCTCGGTCTGCCAATCGCCATCACCATGGGGCTGGAAGGCTCGGTCTTCGGCGTCGCCGCGCTGCTGATGGGGCTGATCAGCGCAGAATCCGTCGCCGCCCACGCCATCGCTCTGCAACTCGCCGGCTTGACCTTCATGGTCCCCATGGGGCTGGGGCAGGCCGCGACGGTGCGTGTCGGGATCCAATATGGCCGGAAAACCGTGCCGGGGTAACGCGCGCGGGCTGGGTCAGTTTTGTCCTCGGCACTTCCTTCATGGCGGCTATGGCCCTGATATTCGTTCTGGCCCCCGATTTCCTGATCTCGATATTCATCGACGTGAGCGCTCCGGGCAATGCCGAGGTTGCGGCGCTTGCCGTGAGCTTCCTGGCGATTGCCGCGATTTTCCAGATCGTCGACGGTGCCCAGGTCGTCGGAGCGGGCATGCTGCGTGGCCTGCACGACACGACGATGCCGATGCTGTTCGCCCTGATGGGCTACTGGTTCATCGGCATCGGTCTCGGTGCCGGCCTGGCCTTCTGGCAGGGCTGGCAGGGGGTCGGCATCTGGACCGGTCTCGCCGGCGGACTGAGCGTGGTCGCGCTACTGATGCTGGCCCGCTGGATAATGCGCGAAAGACTGGGATTGCTGCCGTTCCTCAATGTGAAGGAATAAGCGGTCGGACCTAGCTGGCAGGAGCCGTGGACTCCGGTGTTTCCGCAGCCTGCAGGATCAATTCTCCCAGTCTCTCCTCCAAAGGCGCGATCGTTGTCGTATCCGCCTTTGCTGCTCGCAAGATTTCGATGCTGGTCGACAGGCTGTTGATCTTCGCCTGCAGCTGATAATTCTCGTTCATCATCGTGAAGCGCTCCTGATTGGCAGAAGCTGTCATGAGCGATTGCAGCCCGGTGCCGAACGAGCAGGCCTGATGATATTCGTTCACCGTGCGTATCATCTCGTCCACATTATATTCGTAGATGCTTTTGGCCCTGTTCCCGGACATTTTTCCCAGAATTTCGGCTCTCTTCACGTCGATCGCATTGGTTATTGCCGTCGTCAGCTGGTTTTTCCAGATATTGGCGTTGAGATGGTCGCGGCTACTGCTGGTAAAGGCAGCGCCTCCCGACAGGATCGACTTCGCCAGATCGCCCGTGACGATCGACGATATCGTGGAAAGTCCGGTGGTCATGATGCCCAGGCCGGCGTTGGTGGTCGCCTCATTGGCAAAATTCGGCCTTTCTCTATCGTGCAGATATCCTGGGAACGTTTGATGAGCACATCCTCCAGGCGGTTTCTGTAATAGGTATGGACGTCCTTCGCTTGCACCGTCGTAGCCGCGACAGGAGCGGCTGGTACAGCCACCTTCGGGGGCTTGGCAGGAGGCGGGGCCGGTTTTGCCACCGGCTTGGGGGCAGGCGCATACAGGCCGTTGCTCTGGAACATGACAGGCATTTTTTAGGCAATATATAGCCCGCCGCGACCTGATATGCCGGCTCCTTATCCATCGGGAATTTGAAACAGGAGAGGTTTATCGCGCCTTTCCAGCTCGTGGTATCGCCATAGACAAGTCCGCACGCGTCTTTCCATGTTCCGTCATCGTCCCGGTCATAGGAAGCAACCATATTGGGATTGATTCGCGCCTTGCTACCCAGTGTTTCGCCTACTGTGGTGCATCCGGTGATACTTAACGAAACAAGCAAAATAACTAAAGAATTGCTGCGATTTTTCACTCTCATTATTTGATTCCCCCTATAGCCAGTAATAGCGTCCCGTCCGGAACCTATCATATTTTCCGATGATACCGAATTTCTTCTTTCGAGTACGCGCGCGAGTAGTAGCCGGTAGCGCTGGCTCAGTCAGGAAAGCAAAGGAGAGCCGGAGTCATGCTGCCCGCGCTGTTCCAGCGAAATCAGGTCGGAACAGAGTGCTCCTTTCCGCATCAGGACAATTGCGTATGTCGGCCGTTTTTCCGCCCCGTTAATGGCCTCGGTCAGAAACCAGACAGGAACGGAATGACATGAAAAATATACTGAAACGGGCGGTGGCCACCGCGGTACTTGCCTTCGGCCTGAGCGGAACGGCAATGGCCGGATCAAGCGACGGCAAAATCCAGATCAAGGCCTTGGCCACGCTGGTTGCCCCGGACGGGAAGATAACCTCGGTCGAACTGGACGATATCGGGCTGCCCGCCGGCACGCAGACCGAGGCCGATGACAATTTCGTTCCGACGATCGCCGCCGAATATTTCTTCACGCCCAATATTTCATTGGAAACCATCTGCTGCGTCACCCAGCATGATGTGACCGGGACCGGACCTGTCGATGGCGCGGGACTGGTGTCGAACGCCAATATAATCCCGGCGACGCTGACCGCGAAATATCATTTCGGCGACGGTAGCGGGTTCAAGCCCTATGTCGGCGCCGGTCCGACCTATTTCATCTTCATTGATGAAAAAGCCGGCGACACCGCCAAGGCGCTGGGCGCAACGCGTCAGAAGATGAATGACAAGATCGGTTTTGCCCTGCAGGCCGGCTTTGATCTGCCGCTCAACGACAGGGGGCTGGGCCTCAGCGTCGATGCCAAACGCTATTTCGTCAATACAACGGCGCGCTGGTATGCCGGCGACACCGAAGTTCTGAGGACCCGCCACCGGATTGACCCGTGGGTGATCAGCGCCGGCCTGGCCTATCGTTTCTGAATGTCGGTCAGGTCAATCGGGACGGGGATGGCCGGGAAGCTCTGCTTTCCGGCCATCTGCATTATCAGGTGCATGATGGGCTAAAAGGGCAGCAGCCCCTGATAATCGGCCAGGCGATAGCCGTTTTTCAAACGCGCTCCAGACTTGAGCAGAAAAAGTGGCTGACGATTTCAGCCTGCTGCTCGATGCCATAGTCAGCGAAGGGCTTGCCTGGCCGCAGTTCATAATCATAGCGGCAGAACGGATGTCGCGCCAAGGGCAGGAATACGCCCTGCTGATGTTGCCAGACATGCACCATTTCGTGAATGAACAAGGCCTGGATATTCTGCGATGACCCGCAGAAATCATCGCAGAACAGATTGCTTTTCGGATGAAACCAGAGATTGCCGTCCGGTGCCATCGTTACCCTTGGGTTCTGGAACAGCCACCATTTGCGGTTGAAGACCCTTACCCTGTCATAGTTGATCGCTTGTCCGAACACCGACAGGCACAAATTGACTTCGGATCGGGTCAGCGCACGGCCTGTCACCGCGACGACTTATTCTTCGGTCACCGGAGCGGGATCACCGACTTTCCTGACCACGGCATCGATCTCGATGCGGTCATCGTTGGAGTAGATCAGGGTCATGGTCAGCAGGCCGCGCTTTTTCGAGCCTTCACCCACGCCCCAGATCATCAGATGCTTGCCGCCGGGTTCCAGCTTGACTGTTTTGCCCGCCGGGACGGGAATGGATGTGAGCTTTTCCATGCTCATCATGCCATTTTCCTCGGTCGTTTCGTGCATCTCCAGGCGCAGCACATCATCGGAGGTCACGCCGACCAGTTCCACATCGACACGACCTCCGTGCAGATCCATATAGCCAGCTGACGGATTGCCTTCCACAGGGGACAGGTTGACCACCGCCTTGTCGGCGTAAAGAATATCTCCCTGGCCGCAGGAAGCGAGTAATAATGATGCGGATGCTGCGAGCATGATAGAGAGCTTGTTCATTGTGACACCTCGTTAAACCGTTGTAATTCTGTCCCGATATGGGTGTTTTCCGTTGATTTTTCAAATGTAGGAGGACTCATGTCTTGTGCCAAGGAAAATGCCACCTATATCGCTTGACGAAGCCGTACGCGGTGCCACTTGAACAGGGCCGGGCGGCAATTTTGCTAATGTTAGAAAATTGATTGAGGGATTTATGGGTAAAGTTATCGGAATTGATCTGGGCACCACCAACAGCTGTGTTGCCGTTATGGACGGCGGCAAGCCGAAGGTTATCGAAAATTCGGAAGGCGCGCGGACCACACCGTCCGTCGTTGCATTCACCAAGGATGGCGAGCGCCTGATCGGCCAGCCGGCAAAGCGTCAGGCTGTCACCAATCCGGAAAGCACGATCTTTGCGGTGAAGCGCCTGATCGGCCGCCGGTTCGATGATCCGATGACGAAGAAAGACATGGAACTGGTCCCTTACGAAATCGTCAAGGGCAGCAACGGTGACGCATGGGTGAAAGCGGGCGGCGAAGATTACAGCCCGTCGCAGATTTCTGCCTACACGCTGCAGAAGATGAAAGAGACAGCTGAAGGCTATCTCGGTGAAACGGTGACCCAGGCGGTCATTACCGTTCCGGCCTATTTCAACGACGCCCAGCGTCAGGCAACCAAGGATGCCGGCAAGATCGCTGGCCTTGAAGTGCTGCGTATCATCAACGAGCCAACCGCTGCGGCGCTGGCTTATGGCCTCGACAAGAATGACGGCAAGACCATTGCTGTGTATGACTTGGGTGGCGGTACGTTCGATATTTCGATCCTCGAAATCGGCGATGGTGTTTTCGAAGTGAAATCGACGAACGGCGACACGTTCCTCGGCGGTGAAGATTTTGACGCCAAGCTGGTCGAGTTTCTCGCCGCTGACTTCAAGAAAGCCGAAAGCATTGACCTGACCAAGGACAAGCTCGCGCTGCAGCGCCTCAAGGAAGCTGCCGAAAAAGCGAAGATCGAGCTTTCCAGCGCGCAGACGACCGAAGTCAACCTGCCGTTCATCACCGCGGACCAGAACGGACCGAAGCATCTGGTCAAGTCGATCAGCCGCTCCGATCTCGAAAAGCTGGTTGGCGATCTGGTCAAGCGCACGCTTGAACCATGCAAGAAGGCTCTGAAAGATGCCGGCGTCGAAGCCAGCGAGATCGACGATGTCGTGATGGTTGGTGGTATGACCCGCATGCCGCTGGTGCGCGAAACCGTGCAGAAATTCTTTGGCAAGGAACCCCATGTCGGCGTCAACCCGGATGAAGTTGTCGCCATGGGCGCGGCCATTCAGGCTGGCGTTCTGCAGGGCGACGTCAAAGACGTCCTTCTGCTCGACGTGACGCCTCTGTCGCTGGGTATCGAAACCCTCGGCGGTGTCTTTACCCGCATGATCGACCGCAACACGACGATCCCGACGAAAAATCGCAGGTCTACTCGACCGCTGATGACAATCAGCAGGCCGTGACGATCCGCGTGTTCCAGGGCGAGCGTGAAATGGCGGCGGACAACAAGATGCTCGGCCAGTTTGACCTGGTCGGCATTCCGCCAGCACCGCGCGGTGTGCCGCAGATCGACGTGACTTTCGACATCGATGCCAACGGCATCGTCAACGTGTCTGCGAAAGACAAGGGCACGGGCAAGGAACAGCAGATCAAGATCCAGGCTTCCGGTGGTCTGAGCGATAGCGATATCGACCAGATGGTTCAGGATGCCGAGAAATTTGCGGAAGAAGACAAGAAACGGCGTGCCGAGGCGGAAGCCAAGAATAATGCCGAAAGCCTTGTCCACACCACAGAAAAGCAGCTCGAAGAGCATGGCGACAAGATCGATGCCGATCTGAAGGGCCAGATCGAAGCGGCGCTGAAGGAAACCAAGGAAGCCATCGAAGGTGGCGATCCGGACGCGATGACGGCCAAGTCCGAAGCATTGGCACAGGTTTCCATGCAAATGGGTCAGAAAATCTATGAAGCCGAGCAGGCTGCTGGCGGCGACGCCGGTGATGCTGCTGCCGCAGATGCGGCGGCCAAGGCCGATGATGATGTGGTCGATGCCGAATTCTCGGAAGTCGACGACTCTGACGACGACAAGAAAGATGACGCCAAGGCGGCTGAGTAAAGACCGGGACGTCGTTCCCGTGCAAGATGGAACCGCCGGATCTAGGTCCGGCGGTTTCGGCTTGCCGGGGGGCGACGGTCCTTCCGCTTTGGGGGAAGCATGAGTATGGCATCCGAAATCGATTATTATCAGCAGCTAAACGTTTCGCGTGATTGCGATGGCGCGACGCTTAAGTCATCCTATCGCAAGCTGGCGATGCAATGGCATCCCGACAAGAATCCCGGCGACGCGGCAGCGGAAGCCAAGTTCAAGTCGATCAGCGAAGCTTATGATGTTCTGAAAGATCCGCAAAAGCGGGCGGCCTATGACCGGTACGGGCATGAAGCCTTTACCAACGGCGGCGGCAATAATGCCGGCGGTGGCGGCGGCTTTGGCGGAGCGGCCTTCAACGATATCGGCGATATTTTCGAGACGATTTTCGGTGGCGGTGGCGGCGGCGGTTTCGGCGGCCAGCAACAGCAGCGGGGCCCGGCGCGCGGCGCCGACTTGCGCTATGATATGGAAATCACGCTGGAAGACGCCTATCATGGCAAGCATACCGAAATAGAGATTGATGTCTCGGTAAGCTGCGACGAATGCGACGGTTCCGGAGCGGAGCCGGGTACCGGCGTCCAGCGGTGCGGAACCTGTCACGGTCACGGCAAGGTCCGGGCCCAGCAGGGATTTTTTGTCGTCGAACGGACCTGCGCCAGTTGCCAGGGGCGCGGCGAGGTTATCGAAAGTCCGTGTCACGTCTGCTATGGCGAGGGCAGGGTCGACAAGCCGCAGACGCTCGAAGTGGATATTCCCGCCGGTGTCGATACCGGCACGCGAATCCGGCTCTCGGGCAAGGGTGAAGCGGGCGCCGGGGCGCGCCTCCGGGTGATCTCTATATTTTCATCCATTTGATCCGGCACAATATTTTCGAGCGGGAAGGCACGACCCTGTTCACCCGCGCGCCGATCAGCTTCACGCTGGCGGCTTTGGGCGGCGAAATCACCATTCCCGGCCTCGACGGCGAAAAACATGCCATCCGGATCCCGGCCGGTATCCAGAGCGGCAAGCAGATCCACCAGCGCGGAGCCGGAATGCCGGTGCTGCGCGGGCGTGGCCATGGCGATATGGTTGTCCAGATCGAAGTCGAGACGCCGACCAGATTGTCCAAGCAACAGCGGCAGATATTGCGCGAGTTCCAGGCGACCGAAACCGGCGACGAAACGCCGAATTCAACCGGATTTTTCGGCAAATTGAAAGATGCCTGGGAAGATTTGACCGAATAGCGGTGGCCGGAGGCGCGGCTCCGGGCGGCCGACCATGCGCGCGTTCAGTGAGCCGGTCGGGAAATCGTCCCGGCCAGGCTTCCGCCCCCATCATTGGCGAAATGCTTCGCCCGAACGGGACGCCGCCTATATCGCGGGTATTGTGGAGAAAATCTTGCGGGTCTGCTCGACGATGATTCCCGCATTTTCAAATCCGCGCCGGGTAAGCGACAGATTATCGCGCGCGAGATCGAAACAATCTTCTTCTTTCAGGTCATAGGCGCAGACGATGTCGTCATTCACCAGCGCTGTCAGATAGCGCAAAACCGACGTGCGGCTCATCTCGAGCTGCTTGGCGATCGCGCTGGAATCTATGGGAAGATCGTTGATCTCGTGGCTGTATAACAACAATATTATATCCCAGAACTTGTTGGTGAAATATTGTTCGTTGAACAAGGCGCTACGATTTTTTCTAGCCAGCACTATTGCCGCAATATCGATTTTCACGTTGTTACAATTAGTCGGAAAAATCCGCTCGATTTCAGAAAGCATGTTTTGTGTTCTTTTTCATTAAATATGGCATTTGAATATCTTCTTACCGGTTCTTCATCATCCACGCACGTCACGTTGCTGCGTGACGCATCTAAAAGGCGCCTGAAAGCCAGTAGTTCCGGGGCTTTTGCGAGATTTCCGGAGCTATGGCTTTTTTGTCCTATTCAATCATGACGCAGCATTTATACATGCGGGGCCGAATTGTTTTTCCGGACCCGTCGTCCGGTCTGGTGGCCATCTCTGGAAATCAATCCGGCTGGAAATATGTGGTAAGCCTATGGTTTATAATTACAGCCCGCTCAGGGAGGGATTTTCCGTCTCCTCGCAACTGAATGAATTGTCTCATCAGTTGATGGCCAAAGGCGTGAAGGCCTTGTCCTATCACATCACTCCGCCATTTTACTCGCAGGTGTCGAAACGCGCATCCGTATATCATTTCGGTTATCCCGAAGAGATCGTCTCCACTTATCTGGACCCGGCGTTCATGGAAACCGATCCTATCCCGGATCATGTCATGGCCATTGGTCACGCGATGACCTGGCAGCAGGCCGTCGCCGACCAGAAGCTCAATGACAAGCATCAGGGGTTTCTGAAGAGAGCGAGGGAACTGGGATTCAAGGACGGCATTTCCGCGCCACTGTTCGGGCCAAACAGCAGGAATTCCTATTTCTCGATGAATTTCGGCCGGCACATGACGGTGGATGACGAGGCAATCATCGCGCCGCTGGTCGGTATCGCCCAATCCTGCCATCGGCGGATATGTGCCATCATCAACCAGAGCGGCGAGGACGAACCGCCGCTGTCCGAACGGGAAAGCCAGGTATTATACTGGATATCCCGTGGCAAATCCAATTCGGACATGGCGATTATCCTGGATATCTCGCAGGCGACGGTGGACTCCTATATCCGGCGCCTGTTCAAGAAGCTGCAGGTCAACGACCGCATATCCGCCGTGATCGTCGGACTGAGCAATTCCCTGATCAAATTGATGTAATCACCGGCTGCGACCGCTTGTATCCGGGAGCGGGTCTCCGGAGGCCGACGATGCGGGAGCCGCGTCCATCCGGGACGGGGGCGCCCGAGGGCTTTGCATGTTGTGAGGGGGAGTAAGCGGGTCAGGAAGGGACCAGCCAACCTGACCCGCTGAATTGATGTACACTGGCCGGCATCTTCACCGCTCTAGATTGGCCTGGGTGGGAAATGGGCCAACCGATTGGGAATATTCAGCTCAATCATCAATCTGACCTAAGAACGGCGAGAGCCAGGGAGGATTAACCCCAGGCACCAAAATTAATTGCCGGGCCGCAATCCGGAGCGGGCCTCCGTCGTCTTGCAGCCCGGTTCTCGTCAGGAGGAAAAAGCGGTTGCCGCTTCCACAGTATTCATGAAATCGCGGAACAGCAGCCATTTTTCGTCTGCCACGGTGATGACGTGGACGAAGTCGGACTCGATATCCCTGCCGGTGGACCGGGCGGTCAGGCGCAAATGGCCGGTGACGACAACCTTGTCGCCCTCGCAGATAAATTCTTCCGGATCGAACTGGTGGATGTCGACGGAGGACAGCACCGTTTCGAAAAAGCCGCGCGCCTCGTCGAGCCCGTCATAATTGCCGGCATAGGGAATGACCTCGGGGCCGTAAAATTCGATCCGGACATCGGGGTGCAGCCATTTGACGATGCCGTCGACATCGGCCGCGCCAAAGGCGGCGAAGACATTCTTGGTTACATCAATCGGGACGATCATAGAAATTCTCCACTGGATAAGGGGATGTCGGTGCGGCTCAGAAGTTGAACCGCAGGTCGACGCCATAGGTGCGCGGGGCACCGAGTGGCCCGACAAATTCCGCGCCATAAAAGCCGCCGGTCAGGATCTGGTTGGTGAAATAGGTCTTGCCCGTCAGATTGTCTCCGAACAGCCGGATGCCCCATTTGTCGTCCGCACTGGTGAAGCCCAGGCTGGCGCGGAGCAGGCCATAGCTGTCCTGCGATGCCGCATCGATATTGAAGACGGTGAAGTAGATCTTGCTCTGCCAGTGATATTCGGCGCGCGCGGTGACGGTGCCGCTGTCGCCCACCGGCTGCTCGATCTGGCCGGCAAGGCTGAACTTCCAGCGCGGCGCACGCGGCAACCGCAGGCCGTCGAGATCGGTCTGCAACGAACCGGCCGGCTGCGATAGCGGGGCCGGCCGCAGGCTTTCGGTCAGCGTGCCTTCGGTAAACTGCGCATCGACATAGGTCAGCGCGCCTTCCAGCCGGAAGAAATCGGTCGGGCGGGCCACGGTCTCGACTTCGAAACCGCGCACGCGGGCCTTGCCGACATTGCGGATCAGCGGCTGGTTACCGACGCTGTCCTGCGCCTGCAAATTGGTGTAGTCATACCAGAATGCCGAGGTATTGAGCATCAGCGCCCGGTCGAGCAATTCGGTTCGCGCGCCGATTTCATAGGACCAGATTTTTCCGGCTCGAACGGATCACGCTGGCTGCTGCCGATATTATAGCCGCCGCTTTTGAAGCCGCGCTGGATCGACGCATAAAGCAGCACATCATCATTCGGCTTGAAGTCGATACCCAGCTTGGGGGTGAAGGCGCGGAAGGTCGATGGTCCGTTAACCGGGCCGATGTTGAAGCCGAATGGATCGGGTTGCAGCGTGTCCGGATCTTCCGACACCGCGTTCGGGAACAGGGCCACATTGGGGCCGACGCGAATATCGGGGAGCATCACGAGATCGAAATTCTGCCGGCCGTTACGCGTCTCCTCGCTGTAGCGCCCGCCGAGCCGGACGGTGAGCTGGTCCGAGACATTCCATTGCGTGTCGAGATAGGCCGCCCAAGCCTTGGTGTCCTGCTCTCCGCTCAGATGCAATTCGCAGCACAGGTCGGAATCCGGGAAAACAATGGGGAAGGTCGGGATGACCCCGGCGTTCTGCAGATCGGTCAGTCCCTGGATGAGAATGGGCTCCCAGAAATTGCCGAATATGTCATTGTCGATCACATTGGATTCTTCGAAATAATAGGCACCCGCGATCCACGAGAAAGGCTCGTCGACGGGCGAGCTGAGTTGCACTTCACCGCTCCATTGCCAGTGATCCTCTTCGCGTCCGACATAATTGACATAAGCATCCGACAGATCGAACTCGTTCTGGGAAGTTGGGTTGGTGTCCCGGTAGCTGCCGATGACCTTCAGATTATAGTCGGCGATATCCCAGTCCAGCGTCGCGCCGAGACCCCAGTTTTCGACCTTATTGAAATAGTCTGTATCGGCAAAATATCCCGGGATCCGGCTTCGGAGACACGGCCCGCATTTTTCATCGCGAAATAGGCCAGGGTCTGCGCGCCTTCCCGGCTGTTGTACCAGTCCGGTATCTCGTCGCCATAGCCCGCGCTGGCGTAGAAATAGGCGTTGGCCTTGTCGTTTGCGCGATAATAGTCGCCGTTCACGGTCAGGGTCGCGTCGGGGGAGAGGTCCGCCTCTACCGTCAGCCGGATCGCATAATCTTCCTTGTCCTCGACCCGTTCGGTGCTGTCGTCGGGCCGGGTGACCGTCGTATAGCCACCGCGATCTTCCCATTGAAACGCAAGACGGGCGCGGACGCTGTCGCCCAGCGGCCCGCTCAGGGCGCCGGCCAGACGGAAGCGGTCATAATTTCCGGCCGTCAGCTGGAGATTGCCTTCAAGGACGTCGGTCGGCCGGTTGGTGACAATATTGACGGCCCCGCCGGTGGCGTTGCGACCGTAAAGCGTGCCCTGCGGACCGCGCAGAACCTCGATACGTTCGATATCGAAAAATTGCGGGCCGATGGCGGCGGGCCGGCTGATATAGACGCCGTCGACATAGGTCGCAGTCGAACTGTCGGTACCGGCGATGATCGACGGTGTCCCGATACCCCGGATGAAGATCGACGTATCCCCCTGATAGGTCGAAATCTGGACGCCGGGCGCGATCGCGCCGACTTGTTCGATGGAAGTGATCGACCGGTTTTCCAGTTCATTGCCCCCGAAAGCCGTAATCGACAAGGGCACATCCTGAAGCGACTGGTCGCGGCGATTGGCGGTCACGATAATAACATCACCACCTCCGTCCTGCGCTTCATCGCTCGCATCCTGCTGGGCGTAAAGCGGCGTTGATACGGTCGTCATGGCGAGCAGGCTGGCTGTTGCGAGCACCGCTTTCCTGTTGTTTCGAATGTTCATATTTTCCTCCCTCATGCGGTGTTTCTGTTCACCTTTGTTTTTGAAAATTCTGTGCCTCTATTCCCGTGCGCGAAATATTACCGGGTTGCTGTGCAGGCCGTGGTTGAGCAGGCTTACATCCTGCCAGACCGCTTCGCCCGCGCGTTCGACCTGCCTGTAACGTTCTCTCAGCATCCGTGCGGTGGACTCTGCTTCAAGCTGCGCCAGTGGCGCGCCGAGGCAGCGATGGATGCCGTAGCCGAAGCTCATATGGCGATTGGCATTCTTGCGGTTCAGCCGGAACTCATAGGGCTCCGGAAAAGCCTCGGGGTCATAATTGGCGGCACCGAAAAACAGGCGACCCAGTCGCCGCGCTTGATGTCGGCCTTGCCTATGGTGATGTCGCGGGTGGCGACCCGGAAAAGGCGCTGTGGCGGGCCGTGAAAACGCAGGGTCTCCTTGTAGATCGCGTCGAACTGGGACGCTTCCTTGACGAAGCCCTGCCAGATCTCGTCGAAGTCGGCGAATACGGCGATCAGATTGCCGAGGTAGAAAGAGGTCGTCTCTGCCCCGGCCACGGTGGCCGTCATGCAGAAACGGACGATTTCGTCGAAGGACAAGCGGTCGCCGTCCACCTCGGTGCGAATGAAGGCGTTGAGCAGGGGGCCAGGCGTCTCCTCGCCTTTCGCAATCCGGTCCATATGGTCCCGGACATGCTGCGCGAAAAAGGCCATGGCTTCTTCATTATAGGCCTGCCGTTCCTGCGGGCTGATGTCGGCCGACAGCATGAAGGCGGTCGCCCAGTTGCGCACATCCCTGTCCATTTCGTCCGGCATGCCGAACAGAAAGGCCATCACTCTGCTCGGCAGCATGGCACAATAGTCGCTCATAACGTCCACGGGCTGATCGGTGACGAAGAAATCATCCATGCTTTTGCTGACCAGCGCGTCTACTGCCGGTGCCAGCGATTTGATCGATGCAGGCTGGAAAACCTTGCTGGCAATCTTGCGCAACCGCGTATGTTCCGGCCGGTCGTGATTGACCAGCATCAGGGAAGGCGCGGAAGATTCCTCCTGCAAGCTGTCGCGCGAGGAAAAGCTGTCATGGTCCCATGCAACGGCGGCGACATCATCGAAGTTCAGCACCACCCAGGACGGTTTGGGTTCGTCCACTCCGGGCATCGTGCCGGGAGGAAAATCGCGATAACCGAAGAGCGGCGATTGGTCGCGCAGCAGATCATAATATGGATAGGGATTCCGGATCACCTCCGGACGGCTCAACTGGTCGACGCCAAATGCGGTTTTCATCTATCCTCAATCCCTGAAATTTATTATGTCTATAGGACATAGTGTCCGTGCGACATAATATGAATCGGAAAAGGATTTTGTCAACCGGTCTCAGGGTTGCGGGGTGGGTTTAAGGGTAAAATACTGATATATAACAAGGAATATCAGATTATTGCCTTGGTGTCCGGTATGTCGATCAATCGCCGGGCAGGTGCAATATTGCCAATAATGCTGGAAGATTAGACTTTGGCTGGATATTGGTTCATCCCTCTACTTGATTCGTCATCAGGAAAACCTGACGAATATCCCAACGATGGAGCATCGAGTGAAGCAGCAGTCTGATTTCGGCATAGACTATCCGATCAAGCGGGAAACTGCCCCGAAAAACTTTCTCAAGCTATTCTACCCGTTTCACTATTCGGTCGGCATGGCCGTCGAAAAACATCTGAGCGGGCCGGACCTGACCCGTCACCAGACCGTGATCCTGTGGATCATCCATTCCAAGGGCGAGGGCGGACACACCATCCATCGCAAGACCATCGAGCGACTGATCGGCGAGTGGTACGAACTGGGGAGTCCGGCTATTTCAAAGGTCCTGCGCGCAATGGCGGACAAGGATCTCAATCTGATTTCGATCAAGGAAAGCAAAGCATCGGCCCGGGAAAAGATCATTCGCCTGACGAAAAAGGGACAGGCAACCGTGAATGAAATGATCAACCGGACAGAGGCTTTCATCGGGTTGATCTCGGACGAACTGACCGATGACGAGATCGCCATTGGAATGGAATTCATGAGCCGGGTCGGCGCTATCGTGGAAAGCGGGCTGGCCGGCCGGAAACCCTGATTTCGATAGGTCTGGCCCTCGTAGCGGCCGGCATGGCGCGCGATAAAATGATGTCCTACAGCAGGGCGATCATGATAGGGTGCATTATGTCTGAACGTCAGCCTTGCCGATATTTTCCTTCGTTTGCCAACAGGTTGGTCGGGTTTTTGATGCGCGTGCCAAAGTGTTTTTCCTTTTCTTTGACACTGTAAACTTTGTAAAGTTCATCAGACTGGCCCCGCCCAATATGAACAGTGGTGGCCGATCCATATTCGCGGGTGCGCCGCAATGATTGTCCTTCGAACCTACCGGAGCTTTTTCTGATGCTGCCTTCGCTGATTGTGCTGGACGATTTCATCGCCGATCCGCTGGCGGCGCGCGATGCTGCATTGGCGCTCGACTATGATCCTGAAAACAAGCAGGGCAATTATCCCGGCCATATCTCGACCAGACCATTGGAAATACAAGGACTCAATGAACGGATTTCCGGGATCATCAATGCGCCGGTCAAGGCCGCTCCCGATACCAGCCATCTGCATTGCCGGGTGACGCTGAAGGGCGACAAGGGCCGCAGCGGCGTGCATATCGACCCAGCTTTCTATTCCGGCATTCTCTATTTGTCGCTGCCCGAACATTGCAAGGGCGGGACCGAGTTTTTCCGCCACAAGCGTACCGGGCTGGAACGGCTGCCGACTGATATGCCGGGGATCATGAAAGCCGGCTATTCCGATATAAATATGCTGATCGAGGATGTGGTGAACAGGGATACCAACCATCCGGCGAAATGGACGAAGGTGATGACCGTGCCGATGCGCTTCAACCGGCTGATCCTGTTCAGCCCGTGGATGTTTCACAATAGCGGCATGGCTTTCGGCAAGACGCCGCAGGACGGGCGGCTGGTCAACCTTATGTTCTTTGCCAAGGGATAGCGACTAGTGCGTATCGATGATAGGTTGCTAGAATAAACCGTCACCCCAGCGAAGGCTGGCGCCCAAACCAATGAAGACGGGGTAACCGATAGCCACCAAAAACCACCGACCCGACGAAAAAACAGGAGACCCTTCCCATGTCACAACCGATATCCAGAACTTTCGCCGCCTTGCTGCTCGCCGCTTCTCCTCTGGCGCTGTTCGCCTGCAGCGAGAGCAATGCGCAGGAAGCGGACCGCTTTGCTTCGGTCGAGATCAAGGCTGAACCTCTGGCGGAAGGGGTTGCGGTGCTGTTCGGCGCCGGCGGCAATATCGGCGTGTCCTACGGGCCCGATGGTACCGTGCTGATCGACGACCAGTTTGCGCCGCTGACGCCGAAGATCCAGGCGGCGATCGCTGATCTTGGCGCGGAGCCGGTGACCTATCTGATCAACACCCACTGGCATGGCGACCATAGCGGAGGGAACGAGAATTTCGGCAAGGCCGGCGCGCTGATCATGGCGCATGACCATGTTCGCGAGCGGATGCTGGGTATCCAGAAGTCGGGCCGCGGCAATGATCCGGCGTCCCCGGTCGAGGCCTTGCCCACCGTCACCTATCATGACGGTCTGAAGCTGCATCTCAACGGCGACGAAGTGCAGGTCATGCACATGAAACACGGCCATACCGACGGCGACAGCGTCATCTTCTGGAAGAAAGCCAATGTGCTGCACATGGGTGATCTGTTCTTCAACGAGGTGAGTCTGCCCTTTATCGACCTCAACAGCGGCGGCAATGTGCGCGGCGTGCTGGCGGCAGCAGAGAAGGTGCTGGCCATGGTTGATGAGGATAGCAAGATCATCCCGGGCCACGGACCGATGGCGACCAAGGCCGACCTGATCGCCTATCGGGACATGCTCAAAACGGTGATCGGCGCGGTCGCAAAGGCGCAGGCCGAGGGTAAGACGCTCGAGCAGGTGCAGGCGATGAAGCCGGCGGCGCAGTGGGATATCAACCCCGATGCCTTCATCAAGGGCGATGCCTTTGTCGAAGCGGTCTACAAGAGTCTGGAACAGCCGCCCCACCAGGAGGACCATGCGCACTAGCTAGTGTGAGGCTGCCTCGATTTCGTCGCGCAAGGCGGCGATCAGCGGTTTGACCCTGGTCAGCCGCGGCTCTTCCTCGTCGACGATCTTGCGGAAGATGGTCTTCTTGAAGTCGAGGATCGTATCTTCAGCGGGGCGTTTGGAGACGGGCAGGGTGGAGAAGATGATGTCGATCATCCGCTCGGCCCCGTGCAAACGGCCCCAGAGATAGTCATTCTCGCGGTAGCTGCGGCTGAAAAAGGCGCCGAAATTGTTGAATTCTATGCCCTTTAGTGTCGCCGCCACGCCGCCCTTGCGGATCGTCTTGGCGTCTTCCGGAGAGATGCGGTCGACCTTGATCGGATCGAATTCGTCCAGCCCTTCACCCTGCAGCAGCGGCAGCGTGGCGATGTCGTAGAAGGGGAAGCCGAGGAAGGCGAGCAGCATCGAGCGCTTCTCCGCCTTCGGGACCACCGCCAGCGCTTCGGCCAGCCTCGCATCGACAATCGCGTCGGCCGAGGTCAGGTCGCGGGCCTTGGCCAGCGCGTCGAGCATGGTTCCGGGATGCTCCTCCGCTTCCTCGGCGAGACTGACGAAATCGTCGCCGAGATAGTCGATCGTCTCGCGCTCGATATAAAGGGAAAGACAGTCATAGATGACATCGTGCATGCCCTCCATCACCTCGGCAGCGGCGGGATCGGCGCGATCGAGATCCTCGGCGAGCTGCCGCGCCATGAAGCGCAGCCGCCGCACCCGGAAGCCGAGATCATGCTGCCGGAAAAACTCGGCCGCCGGCTTGGTCGGTCCGCCGCTCTTCTGCCCGACATTGTCGAGGCCGAGGCGGCGGATCTCGGCCCACAACGCGCTGCGCAGACCGGGGTGATTGTGCCCGTTGGGATCGGATTTGGCGCGCCGGATGGTATGGGCGATATCCTCGATCACCGTCGCCAGCTTGAGATGGCCATAGGCGCTGTAGGAAAAGCCGGAGAGCTTGGCCGCCTTGTCGCGCGACTTGCGGCGCCAGGCGGCCACCCGCGCAGGCGTCGGCCGGTCGAGGAAGAAAGTGCGTCCGAACAGGCTCTCGACATGCTGCTCGACCTCGCCGCGCAGATTCTCGGTGATCAGCCGCATCTGGATGATCCGGTTGGACCGTCCCGCAATGGCATTGAGATTGTCGCGGATCGGCTGCTCGCGGGGGATGTTCGAGATCGCCCCGAAGATCGTCGAGAAGAAACCGGGCAGCGCCTCATTCTCGGCCTCTTGCGCCGCCTGCAGCCGCTGTGTCGCCTTGTCGCTCTTGGCAACGTCGAGGTCCGGGCGCGGGTCGATATAGACGAAACGCCGGTCGACCTCGCGTTTGGCCGGGCGATTCTTCAGCGCCTCGATCGCCTGGGCGAAGGGCGCGTTGGCGAGGACCGAACCGTCGATCAGCACCGTATCCTCCGCCGTGCCGGCGCGAAACTGGTTGGGCAATATCCGCTTGAGAAAGGCGGAACGTCCCTCCCAGACATAATCATGGTCTTCGAGCAGCCCGTCCAGTTCCCGTACCGTGAATGGCGGAAAGGCGCCGGGGAAGCTGGCGGTGGCGCGTCCGGCAAAGGTCAGCGCCGCCGGATCGGCAATCGCATCATCTCTTTTGCCCCGGGTCGAAAAGCCGATGGTGATCCGATGTTCCATCTCGAGCGCTTCGGGCGGGCTGTGCAGTTGCAGCTTCTCCGGATGGCCGACGAAATCGGTAACTGTGACGAACAGGTCGAGCGGCTGGCCCGGCGGCAACAGGCGCGGCCCGCGCTCGGTCGCCCGGACCGCGGCCAGCGCGTCCCAGATCAGGCCGCTGAACACCTTGCCGCCAAAGGGCGGGGCAAACCAGCGCGCGCGGACGAAGCGCGACAGCTTCATCTTGACCTCTTCCTGCGCCTCTTTCGAGACGGTCTGTTCGACCGCGCCGCCCTTGCGGCCCAGCGCCATCCAGGCGATTGGCTCTGCCCAGAATTTGGAGAAGCGCGACAGCGGCCTTGCGTCGGGATCGAGCAGCTTGTCGACATCGGCGGTGTCGAGCCACAAGTCGGTCAGAGGATCGAGCGACTGGCCCGACAGGATGGCTTGCGACAGGAATATCCCGTTGATCCCGCCGGCGCTGGCTCCGGAAATAATGTCCGGCAGAATGCGCAGCCGCGTGCCCGTCTCTTGCTCCAGCCATTCGAGGATGTCATAATAGATTCCGCGGCTGCACTGGTCGATCCGCGCGCCGTCGTGGAAATCCCGGCTGGCCTGCGCCAGCTTCCAGATTTCCTTGGTGATGCCGTGCATATAGATGGCGAGGCTCACGCCGCCATAGCAGATCAAGGCCAGTCTGAGTTCTTTCTGCCGCATGGCCTTTACCTACAGAATGGCGGTGCGGGCGCAACCCGTAATGCACCGCATGGCCTCCGTGGCAAGACGCCGCCGGGGGCGGACCCCGCTTCCACCAGACAGGGAGGGCTTTCCTACAGCACAACCTCTTTGCTATGGTCGAACCATGAACCGGAAACAGGATAGTCAGGCGGGCGAGAGCAATCTGGCCCGTGGCGTTTCGCACGTCTCCACAAGCTGAAATCAATTTCCCGCTTAGGGGGTGTGACCCGTGTGACCCTGTTTTAATTTTTGAGGCAAAAGCACTGGCGTTCCTTATTTGTTCTGCTAGATAAATCCCATGGCCAAACCGAAGAAAAAATATGTCTGTCAGAATTGCGGCTCGATCGCGCATCGCTGGGAAGGGCAGTGCGGCGATTGCGGCGAGTGGAATACGCTGGTCGAGGAAGCGGGCGAAACTGTCTTTGCCTCGAAGCATAATCTGCAGAGCGGCGGGCGCGAGGTGCGGCTCGTCGGGCTCGACAGCGAAATCGCGCTGCCGGACCGGAAAAAGACCGGTATCGCCGAATTTGACCGCGCCGTTGGTGGCGGTCTGGTGGCTGGCTCTGCAACGCTGATGGGCGGCGATCCGGGGATCGGCAAATCGACTCTCCTGCTGCAGGTTTCGGCCCGGCTGGCCGATGCGGGACTTTCGGTGGCCTATATTTCGGGCGAGGAAGCGGCGGATCAGGTGCGGTTGCGGGCGCGACGTCTGGGGCTGGGCAAGGCACCGGTGAAGCTTGCCTCGGCGACTTCTGTCCGTGACATATTGACGACCCTGGGCCGCGACGCGCCGGATTTCGTCGTAATCGATTCGATCCAGACCATGCACAGCGATCTGATCGAAGGCGCGCCGGGGACGGTCAGCCAGGTACGCGCGTCGGCACAGGAAATCATCAAATTTGCCAAGGAACATGGCACGATGGTGATGCTCGTCGGCCATGTCACCAAGGACGGCAATATCGCCGGTCCGCGTGTGCTCGAACATATGGTCGATACGGTGATGAGCTTTGAGGGCGAGCGCAGTCACCAATATCGTATCCTTCGCTCGATCAAGAACCGCTTCGGCGGCACCGATGAAATCGGTGTGTTCGCGATGGAAGAAAAAGGCCTCACCGAAGTGGCCAATCCCTCCGCCCTGTTCCTCACCGACCGCAGCGAGGAAGTGACCGGCGCTACCGTGTTCCCGGCAATGGAAGGCACAAGGCCGGTGCTGGTGGAAATACAGGCGCTGACGGTCCGGCTGGCGAGTGGCGCAACCCCGCGGCGCTCGGTGGTCGGGTGGGACAGTTCGCGGCTGGCGATGATCCTGGCGGTGCTGGAAGCGCGCTGCGGGCTGAGCTTCTCCGGGGCGGAAGTCTATCTCAATGTCGCGGGCGGCTATCGGCTGACCGATCCCGCCGCCGATCTGGCGGTGGCGGCGGCGCTGATCTCGGCCCATGCCGAGCGTCCGATGCCCAGCGATGCCGTGATCTTCGGAGAAATTGCGCTGTCCGGCGAGATACGCCCGGTCTCGCGCACGCCGTTGCGGTTGAAGGAAGCCTCCAAGCTCGGTTTCGACCGCGCGCTGATCCCGGCATCCGGCGAGAAAAGCAGCGACAGCATGAAGAAACTGCAATTCGCCAAACTCGCCAATCTCGTTGACCATATGCTCGACCGTGACTAGCTAGAGCCCATGACGGGTCTTGATATATTTGTACTGGTTCTGATGGGCGGCGCCGCGGTTCTCGGATTCCTCAGGGGATTCGTCCAGGAAGCGCTTTCGCTGATCGTCTGGATATTGGTCGTGCTCGGGGTGCGGATGCTGCATATGCCGATCTACGAGCGGCTGATCAGCCCGGTGGGCAGCGAGAGCGGAGCCTCGGTGCTGGCGTTCGCGTCGATCGTGATTGTCATTTATGCGCTGGGCCGCTGGCTGGCTCGCTCGATTGGCGCGCGCTCTCGGAAATCCGTACTGGGTCCCATCGATCGCGTGCTGGGTTTCGGTTTCGGCATGATCAAGGGCCTGATAGGCGCGACGCTGATCTATCTGCTGGTGGTACTTGTCTATGACACAATCTATAGTGCGGATGAGCCTCGACCGGAATGGCTCGAGGCATCCCGCACCTATCCACTGCTCCATGCGAGCGGAAAGGCGATGATAGACTTTGTCGAGGAACAGCGGAAAGCGGACGACGAGCAAGCGGTAACGGATCAATGAGCGGCGTGCTTTACACCCGCGAGATTCTGCGTCTGGCCGTGTCGATTCCGAATCAGCAAAGACTGGATAGACCCGATGGCACGGCAGAACTTCGGTCGCGGACCTGCGGCAGCAAAGTCACGGCGGACGTGATGCTCGGCGATGAAGGCGAGTTGCAGGATATCGGTCTCGAAATAAGCGCCTGCGCGCTGGGGCAGGCCTCTGCCGCCATATTGGGGGCGCAAGCCATCGGCAGGACGGCCGCGGACATCAGCGCTGTGCGAGACAATCTGGCAGCGTTTCTGGAGGGGTCAGGCGACTCTCCCGGTGAGTGGCCGGATATGGATAAACTGACGGCGGCCCGGGATCACAAGGGCCGTCATGCCGCGATATTGCTTCCCTATGATGCGGTGATCGCGGCTTGCGCCGATGCCGCTGCCAAACGAAAGGCGGCCTGATCGATGGAAAGCGAAACCCATATGGCCGATCTGTTGCTGGGCGGCTTCGTCATGCTCGGCGCGGCTCTGGTGATGGTGCTGATCTTCCGGCGGTTCGGCATCGGTGCGGTTCTCGGCTATCTGATTGCAGGGGTCCTGATCGGCCCGCATGGCTTCCAGCTGATCAGCAACGCCCGGACGATCCTGGAATTTTCCGAGATCGGCATCATACTCCTGCTCTTCATCGTCGGGCTGGAACTGGCACCGGCGCGGCTCATGCGCTTGCGGCAGGCAATCTTTGGCCTGGGCATGAGCCAGGTGGTGTTGTGCGGTATCGCGCTATTCCTGCTGATCATGGCGACGACCAATTTTACGCTCGCGGCATCGATTGCCATCGGCCTGCCGCTGGCGCTCTCCTCAACCGCGCAGGTGCTGCCGATGCTGCAATCCTCCGGCAGGCTGAACACGCCGACCGGGGAAAAAGCCTTCTCGATCCTGCTGTTTCAGGATCTCTCGATCATTCCGCTTCTGACCATCATCGCGGCACTCTCGCGCGCGCCTCAGGACGAAGGCGGCCCGTCCGGATGGATGACCGCGTTTTACGCGATACTGGCTATCGGCGGACTGATCCTGGCCGGCAAATATCTGTTGCAGCCGCTGCTCAAGGTGATCGGCCGGATTGCCGAACGGGAACTGTTCATCGTCGCCGGTCTGGTGGCTGTTCTCGGTGGCGCAACGCTGATGGAATTTATCGGGCTTTCGCCGGCCCTCGGCGCGTTCATCGCCGGGGTGATGCTCGCCAACTCGCCCTATCGGCACGAGCTGGAAGCCGATATCGATCCGTTCCGCTCGCTCTTGCTCGGCTTCTTCTTCCTCGCTGTCGGCATGATGCTGGACGTCAATGTCGTACTCGAAAACCCCGGCTTCGTGCTTGGCGCGGCGATTGTGCTGGTTGCCGTCAAGATCGCGATCATATTCGGGCTGGGCAAGCTGTTCGGCATGGAAACCAATCCGGCGCTGGCGATGGGCATGTTGCTCAGCCAGGGCGGAGAATTCGGCTTTGTACTGTTCTCCGAAGCCGAAAAGGCGCTACTGATCGAACCCGAGGCCAGCAGCCTGTTCGGTGCGATCATCACGATTTCCATGGCCACGACACCCTTCCTGATGCTGCTCGCGCGCCGGTTCAGCAATGGTGGTACCAACTCGTCCACCAATCTCGAAGATCCGGCCAATGCAGACCGGGCGCCGGTGATCGTGGTCGGACAGGGACGGTTCGGGCAGACGGTCTCACAAATGTTGATGGCAGCGAAAATTCCGCTGACGCTGATCGACATCAAACCGGAACAGATCGATCTTCACGAACGGTTCGGCGCCAAGGTCTTTTACGGAGACGGGACCCGTATTGACCTCCTGCGACGGGCCGGTGCCGATGACGCGGACGCCATCGTCTTCTGCATGGACGACCAGAATTTCGGCCCGGAACAGGCGCGGGCCATTGTGCAGTCTTTCCCGGAAACCAAGATGTTCGTTCGAGTCTATGACCGCCGCCAGCTGATCGCACTCAAGGGGCTTGGCATCGTCGGGATGAAGCGGGAGATGTTTGAATCGGCGATCCATCTCGCACGCCAGGCCATGTTCGCAATCGATCTGGACAGCAGCCTGATCGAAGAGGTGGAGGAGGAATTCCGTCAGCGCGATTGCGACCGTCTGGAAGCGCAGATGAAATCGGGCGGTGACATGCTCGCAGGTGCGGAACTCAGGTTCGAAAATAATCCGGGACAAAAATCCTGACGATCGGCCTGGCGGCGCTACTCAGGTCGATTCGTCCAGGAAGGTAGCAACGTCATCCAGATCGACGTCCTTGGCGAGGAAGGACTGACCGATACCGTTGGCAAGCAGGAAGGGCAGGGTACCGCCGCTCATTTTCTTGTCGTGCATCATATGGGCGACGAGCCGCTGGCCGGAAGCCCGCACCGAAGCGGTAGACAGGTCGTGCGGCAGATTGACCGCCTGTAAATGGGCTTTGACGCGCTCCGCATCCGCCGGATCGCAATGGCCGCGGCGGACCGAATATGCAAAGGCCAGCGCCATGCCGGCAGCAACGGCTTCGCCATGGACCAGCTTGTCGGAAAAGCCCGTCTCGGCTTCCAGCGCGTGACCGAAAGTGTGCCCGAGATTGAGCAGGGCGCGACGTCCGCTGAGTTCCTTCTCGTCTTCTCCGACGATCTGGGCCTTGGCCCCTACGCTGTGGATGATCGCCTTGCTGAGAGCTTCCGGGTCGCGGTTCAGGACCTTGCCGCCATTGGCTTCGCACCAGGCGAAGAAAGTGGCGTCGCTGATCAGGCCATATTTGACCACTTCGGCATAGCCGGCGCGCAATTCCCGGTCCGGCAGGCTGTTCAGCACGAGCGGGTCAATCAGCACGAAGCGTGGCTGGTTGAAACTGCCGATCAGATTCTTGCCGGCCGAGCTGTTGATAGCGGTCTTGCCGCCAACGCTGCTGTCGACCTGCGCGAGCAGGCTGGTGGGGATCTGGACGAAGCCGCAGCCGCGCTTGACGATCGCCGCGGCAAAGCCGGTGAGATCACCGATAACGCCGCCACCGAGTGCCACCAGCGTATCGGAACGTTCAGCGCCTTCGGCCAAAAGCCAGTCGGTAACCAGTTCAAGCTGCCGCCAGCTCTTGCTCGATTCCCCGGCAAACAGGCTTTTGACGACAAGCGCGATCCCGCTTCCGGCAAAGGCTTGCTGCAATCGCGGCAGCAGATGCGCCTCGACATTCGCGTCCGTCAGGATGAACAATCGCCGATTGCTGGCAAATTGCTGCAAATGCGAGGCGGCCTGATCCAGAGCCCCCGGCTCGACCAATATGGGATAGCTATGTTCGCCAAGTTCGACGGTGATCTGGGTCAACGCTGTAATGCCTCGATTATCTTTTCAACGGTTATCTCATGGGGCGAATCATTGCCCGTGACATGGATATGCGCGGTGGCATAAACGGGATTCCGGACTGCTGCCAGTTCGGCCAATATCTTTGCCGGATCGCCGGTTTTCAACAACGGTCTGGTATTGCGGCGGGCGACGCGCTTCACCAGAGTCTCCAGATCGGCATCCAGCCAGATGGAGATAGCTTTCTCGAGGATCAGCGCGCGCGTTTCATCATTCATGAAGGCGCCGCCGCCAGTGGCGATAATCTGCCGTTCGCCCTCCATCAGCCGCGCAATGACGCGCCGTTCGCCGTCGCGGAAATAGTCCTCGCCGAAGCGGCTGAAGATTTCTTCAACCGTCAGTCCGGCGGCCTGTTCGATCTCCTCGTCGGCATCAACAAAGCCGAGGCCCAGCCGTTTGGCCAGACGGCGGCCGACCGTCGTTTTGCCCACTCCCATCAACCCGACCAGCACAATCGGCTGATCCGGCACAAAATCCGGTGTTTCACCGGAATTTCCGTCTGATTTGTCGAAAGAGGCTTTTATGTTTTGTCCATTCGGGCAAAGGCTATACAAGGGTTGGCTACTGGTGCAAATTCCAATGCTGGCCATGCTAGTTTTTAACCGTTTGAAAGATTGAGTTACATCGATGCCGCGTCAGTTGGTTTTTCTAATTTTGTTTGTTGCAATCCTGATCGGTGCGGCACTGGCCTTTGCTTCGATGGATGTCGAACAACCACTGCAACCGGTTGAAAAGCCGGTAATTGGTGACGATCTGCAATAAGATGCATATGCGGATCAAGCATATTTCTTTGGCCGCTGTCAGTCTCGGCGCGCTCTTTGCGGCGATTCCGGTCTTGGGACAGAATTCTCCGGAATCGCTCCTGCCTCCTGGATTTGGCGAGCCCGCTCCTGCTCCCACCCCGGCCCCAAGGCCCACGCCTCCAAGTCTTCCGACACCCGCCCCTGGACCGATTCCGGCGCGACCGGTCTCTCCTCCCGCAAGTCAGCCCTCCGCGCCGCCGCCGAGGACCGGAATGTACAGGAAACCGATCTGGACCGGTCCTTACTGGCGCTAGACGAGAATGGGGAACTCGATCTGAACGCGTTGGATGACGCGCTCCAGCCCCAATATACCCTGTCCGCAGGCGAGCGGCGGTCGATGACGGAAATCGGCGTCTTGACTCCTCAATATAACGGTCTGCCAAAAGACGCTTTCGGACAAGAGGGCGGGCAATATCTGACCAATTTGATCAGAAACCTTCATGGTCCAATCATTTCCCGCTGGGGTTCCATATTGCTGCGCCGCACGCTGCTCAGCAAGGTTGTCAGTCCTGAAAATGTAAATCCGGCGGACTGGGCCGCCGAACGTGCCTGGCGGCTGTTGCTCATGGGTGAAGCCGATGCTGCACGTTCGCTGGTTTTGAAGGTGGATGGTGGCAACTATACACCACGCCTTTACGAGGTGGCGATGCAGGCGCATCTGGCTACGGCCGACCCTGCTGGCATCTGCCCGCTGGTAGATGGGGGGCTCGGGTCAGCGATGCGCCGACTTGGATCATGTTCCGGCCGATATGCGCTTCTCTCACCGGGGAGCAGAGCCGTGCGACCAGCCTTTTGCAACAGGCAAGGCGCGACAAGATTGCGACAGGTATTGATTATCTGCTTGCTGAAAAGACAATTGGTGCCGGGTTCGAAGGTCGGCGCGCTGTGACCATTCTTTGGGATGATATAGAATATTTCAACAACTGGCGCTTCGGTCTGGGCGCTGCGACCGGTGTTGAACCGCCGGATCGTCTATATGCACAGGCCGGACGCCATGTGCAGGGCTGGCGCGCGCGGGCACCAATGCTTTCGATCGATTCCCGGATGAAAGCAGCTGATATCGCCGCCGCGATCGGAGTATTCTCGAACCAGGCGATGGTTGATCTGTACGCCGCTGCCTATGATGATCCGGAGACCGGTGATGACCGGAAGGCGCTGGCTTCGACATTGCGTCAAGCTTATACCAACGACACCGCACAATCTCGGCTCGGTGCAATGCGCGATCTTTGGGGACGCTCCAACGGCTCGCTTACCCGATATTCCGCAAAGATATTGACCGCCCGTGCTGCAGCAAAAATCCCTCCCTCAGCCGCGCTGGGCGACGAGAGTGCCGATCTAATCGCTTCGATGCTTTCTGCGGGTCTTGACCGTAGCGCCGCACGATGGGCCGATATCGTCGATCAAGGGAGCGACGGCTGGGCGCTTCTGGTTGTTGCAACCCCGACGAGAGCGGCACCCGTCACATATGATGCGCTGGATGATTTTGGCGGCAATGATGAGAGTGACGGGCAATTACGCAGCAAATTCCTGCTGGCTGCGGTCGCTGGACTGGGCAAAGCGGACCAACAGACCATTGACGAATTTGCGGCTGACCTGGATTTGAACCTGGGGCGCACCACGAAGTGGACGAGGGCGATCCAGTCTGCCGCGCGGCGCGGCCAGTCGGGAACGGTGGCATTGCTTGCCGCGGTTGGCATGCAAGGCCGCGACTGGAACGCCATGTCGCCGTTGCATCTGTTTCACATCACGCAAAGCCTGAAGCAGGTCGCTTGGAGCCAGAAGCGCGGATGATTGCAGCCGAAGCCCTGACGCGGACCTAGGCTTTGCTTTGACCACGATCAGGTCTATTCGGGCATGTTATGAGCGATGATGCCAATCTGATCGAACGATTTCTGGAGATGCTCGTGGCGGAAGCCGGTGCATCGCAACACACTTTATCGGCATATCGCACAGATCTGCAGCAAGCATCGGAATTGACCGGCGGACGATTGTCCAGCGCGAATCGCGAAATGATCAAGAGATTGCCGTCCCACTGGCGCAAGCTGCAGAATAGCACGGTGGCCCGGAAATCTTCCAGCCTGAGGCGCTTCTTCGGCTTTCTCGTGGAGGAAGGCTTTCGCGTCGATGATCCTTCCGATGCTCTTCCGAAGCCGGGACTGGTCCGGTCCTTGCCGAAGACCCTGTCGCACGCCGAGGTCGCGGCATTGTTCCAGTTAATTGCGGATGGGTTGAAGAGCGAACCAGTCAAACCGTCGGTGGTCAGGCTTTCCGCGATTATGGAACTGCTTTATGGCTCAGGGCTCAGGGCAAGCGAACTTGTCGGTTTGCGGCGATCAGCGATTGTCGGCGACAAGCCCTTTCTGATCATTATGGGCAAAGGCGACAAGGAACGGCTGGTGCCGATTTCCCATCAGGCCCGGAGCGCCGTCCGACGGTGGGCTGAACTTGTTGATTCCCGGGAGAAATGGCTTTTTCCTTCGCGAACGGGCCATATCAGTCGGGTTAGGCTGTTCCAGATTATCAAGGATCACGCTGCCCGGTCCGGGATAAACCCCACGAAGATCAGTCCGCATGTACTGCGCCATGCTTTTGCTACTCATTTGTTGGAGGGTGGTGCAGACTTGCGGGCCTTGCAGACGCTGCTCGGGCACAGTGACATAAGCACCACGCAAATCTATACGCATATCGACAGTGCCCGTCTGGTTGAATTGGTGAATAATCGTCATCCATTGAACCAACTGGATCTCGCGCGTTGACGTTTTGCCTGTCCGGTTCTAACTCGTTTTCATGACATCTTATCTCGATTTTGAAAAACCGATCGCCGCCCTGGAAGCCCGAATTCTGGAACTCAGGGATACGGCTGACGAAGGCTCTCTTGATATCGAAACGGAAATCGAGAAGCTGCAGGTCAAATCTGCCAAAATGTTGAGCGACACTTATGCGAAATTGTCGCCTTGGCAAAAGACGCAGGTCGCGCGTCATCCGGAGCGTCCGCATTTCAAGGATTTTACCGCGGGTCTGTTCGACGAGTTCATTCCGCTCGGCGGTGACCGGAATTTTGGTGACGATCAAGCCATCATTGGCGGCTTCGCCCGATTGGGAGACCGCCGACTGGTCGTGATTGGCCATGAAAAGGGTGATAATACCGAAAGCCGCTTGCGGCATAATTTCGGGATGGGCAAACCGGAGGGATATCGCAAGGCGATCCGCCTGATGGATATGGCGGATCGTTTCTCGCTTCCCGTCCTGACGCTGGTTGATACATCCGGGGCTTTCCCAGGCGTGTCGGCCGAAGAACGGGGGCAGGCCGAAGCTATCGCTCGTTCAACGGAAAAATGCCTTTCGCTCGGCGTTCCCATGGTGGCCATCATCGTCGGTGAAGGCGGTTCTGGTGGTGCTGTTGCTTTGGCTGCGGCGGAAAGAGTGCTGATGTTCGAGCATGCTGTTTATTCCGTCATTTCTCCGGAAGGCTGCGCCTCAATTCTCTGGCGCACGGGAGACAAGGCCGATGTCGCCGCCGATGCCATGCAGATCACGGCGCAGAATCTCAAGAAACTGGGCGTTGTCGACCGGATCGTCGATGAGCCGGTAGGCGGCGCGCACCGCAACCGGACCCTGGCTATCGCATCGCTTGGTCGGGCGATTGAGGAAGAGTTTGAGCAGCTCGGAAAGCTTGATCGCGAAGAGCTGAGGCGGCTGCGGCGCGAGAAATTCCTGGAAATCGGGGCGCTTTGAGCAAGAGAATGTAGGTTCTGCGTCGCTCACGGCGTACGAAACGTCATTTTACAAGAGGAACTCTTTACCAGTTGATCAGTTCTTATACACTGCGACCATGAGGAGCTGGATATGAGACAATTTTCGACAAAACTAATGAGTGCTGCTGGCGTTATTGCGCTCGTCGCTTGCACAGGTAGCGGTGCGGACGCCGGTGCTGTCAACTCGGCAGGCAGCCAGGCTGGCGAGGCGCGGTCGATTTCGGCGGCGGAAAAACAGAAAGGCGCGGAAGCCCATCCGCAATTGCTGGAGGAATTCGGCGGCGCATATACAGGACCACAGGTCGGCTATGTTGTCGGCGTTGGACAAAATATAGCCGTCCAGTCAGGGCTCGGCAACGCGCGAAGCGATTTCACCGTTACGCTGTTGAACAGTCCAGTAAACAACGCATTCGCGATTCCGGGAGGTTATGTCTATCTTACCCGGCAGTTGATGGCGTTGATGAACGATGAAGCAGAAATGGCTGGCGTTCTCGGACATGAAGTTGGTCATGTTGCCGCGCGGCATAGTGAAAAACGCCAGAAAGCAGCGACGCGGAACAGCATTTTGGGGGTTTTGGGCCAAATCGGCTCGCAGATATTGTTGGGGGATTCCTCGCTCGGCCGCATTGGCCAAGAAATTTTCGGGACCGGCAGCCAGCTTCTGACGCTGAAATATTCCCGCAAGCAGGAATATGAGGCGGACGATCTGGGTATCCGCTATCTGGCATCGGCCGGATATGATCCGCAGGCGCTGTCATCCATGCTATATTCGTTGGCAGCACAATCCGCGATCGACGCGCGCGCGGCCGGCCGCGATGCCCGTAGCGCCCCCGAATGGGCCAGCACCCATCCCGACCCGGCCCGCCGGGTGACGCGCGCGGCGACCAATGCAAGCAAGCTGACCCGCAGCGGCGGGGTCCGCAACCGCGACCAGTTTCTGCAAAATCTCGATGGTATTCTCTACGGCGATGACCCGAAGCAGGGGGTGATCGAGGGGAACAGCTTCCTCCACCGCGATCTCAAGCTGAAATTCACCGTCCCGAACGGCTTCTCGATGCAAAATGGCGCGCGCGCGGTCTCGATCTCGGGCTCCGGCGGGCAAGGCCAGTTTACCACCGGCGCCTATAACGGGAATATGACCAGCTATATCGATATGGCGTTCAAGAGCCTTGCGGGCGAAGGAAAAACCATAGCCTATGGCAATATCGAGAGAACCACGGTCAACGGGCTGCCTGCAGCTTATGCAATGGCGCGGGTGGACAGCAGCAATGGCCAGGTCGATGTGACCGTATTTGCTTATGAATTTTCAAAAAGCAGCGCGTTTCATTTTGCCACGATCGCCCCGGCCGGAAGCGCCGCGGTCTTCTCGCCCATGTATCAGAGTATCAACCGGCTTTCCGCCAATGAGGCTGCCGCAATCCGGTCCCGCAAGGTTGATGTCGTCACGGTGAAAAGCGGCGACACGATCTCGAGCCTTGCGTCGCGCATGGCCTATAGCAATTATCAGCAGGACCGGTTCTTGGTGCTGAACCGGCTCAACGCGAATGACGGGTTGCGCGTCGGTCAGAAGGTGAAGATCATCACTTATTGATCGCCACGTGCCGGCTGATGCCGACTTATTGCGTCAAGCTGGTTTCTTCGGGCACAAAAAAGACGGCAGCCGCAAGGCTGCCGTCCTCTTTGCTTGGTTAATCCGAAGATTAGCCAGCCATCGAGTTATCGACTTCTTTGAAGGTGTTGCTGAGGGTGTTACCCAGCTGACCCATTGCAACGATGGCTGCAACAGCGATCAGAGCAGCAATCAGGCCATATTCAATAGCCGTTGCGCCTTCTTCATTCTTGAACATTTTACGTACGAATTTCATGTCTGGTCTCCTAGATTTGACAAACTTCACTTACCCTATTGGATCCAATTCACATCCAATGTTCAACAACTTAAACCAAAAACCTTACCAAGATTTTAAGTCCGAAAACACAATTACGAAACGTCGGTTACCTCGTTGGCAACGTCATCCCACATACCGACCGTCCTGTTGGCGACACCGGCAATCGAAACAAGCACGGTCAGTGCTATGAGAGCCAGTATCAATCCATATTCAACAGCCGTTGCGCCCTTGTCGGAAAGATATATTTTTTCAAAAAATCAAACATGTCTCTCTCAACGCGGATAAAGTTCTGCTAAGTCGTGAACATCCCCCGTTTCACAGAAATGGATTAACAAAATCCTTACATCGCATAAAATAATGGAAAAATCCCGACATTGCTGTTTGTCGTCGCCGCTGCACTGGTCGACCGGAATGGCAGAATTCTGGTGCAGAAGCGCCCCGAAGGCAAGCCGATGGCGGGGCTCTGGGAGTTTCCCGGCGGCAAGGTTGAAAGAGGCGAGACTCCGGAGACGGCCCTGGTGCGCGAGCTGAAAGAAGAGCTGGGCATAGATGTCGACGAAGCGGATCTGGAACCCGTAGCGTTCGCCAGCGAAGCCCTGGGAGACCGGCATCTGATCCTCCTCCTTTATAAGAGCCGAACCTGGGCCGGGGATGTTCGCAATGCGGAGTCGCAGGATGTGCAATGGCTGGAGATAGATGTCATTCGCGAATTACCGATGCCGCCAGCCGATGGCCCGCTGGTTCAGAAATTATCGGAAAGTCTCGGCAATCCGGCCTAGCCGTCTGGCTGGCGCTTGCCTTTCCCCGCAAGGGTCGTGCTAAGCGATACCTGGCCGCTTCCCCGGCGTGCCGGTTTTGGCTGGTCGGGATGGGGTGCCCAGGCGCAAAGATAGAGTAGAGTGACGCTTTCCGCGAACTTCCCGTCGGCTGCGGCCTGTGCCTGGAACAGCGACAACACTTTTTTATAAACTTTACGTCCGATCGAGGAGAGCCCGCCGGAGAGTATATTGCTTCCCCCGACATCCCTTATGTCCGAGATGAGACGCCCGAGTTCCGCATAGTTCAGACGCAATTGGTCGCTGTCGGCAACCGGCATTGTCAGGCCCGCACGGGCCATGAGATCACCAGCCGTGCGTACGTCGACCTGCGGATGGATATGGGACGAAACCCGGTCTTCCTCGGCCGCCATCAATATCGATTTCAGCGACGTAAAGCTCTCTGCACAGACAAGGGCCGCCAGCATCAGACCATCTGGGACCAAAATCCTGCGGCTCAGAACAAGCGCGCCTGGCAGGTCATTGACGGTATCGAGCGAACCGATGTTGATGATCAGGTCAAAACTGTGATCGGCAAAGGGCAGGCGATCATCATCGCAGATCACGCCGCCCTGCGCGCGCGCCAGCAGGGAACTGGAATCCGCGGATAATACCGTCATGCCCCGCGCTCGCAGCTCGTCTTCGAACTGTCGCGCGGGCAGGCCGATTACCAGTGCTCGCCGAAAGTCGCGCTTCACGACATCAAGTCGTTCCAGAATTTCCTCGGCCATGATCCGCGAAAAGAAATCGTCACCCTTTGCCCGCGCATAGGCGCGATCGCGGACGATACGGCGCCGTTTGCGATCAAAAATTTCGCTATGGTTGACTGTATCGGTCATAGGGTCTTGCGGCTTTAGGAGCGCCCGCCAAAAAGATCAAATGCCGTTACGAGCCATCTTCAGACCGATCCTCGATTTCGCCTTGCCGCCCCGATGCCCGATATGCGGCGTCACCGTCGAGACGGACAATCACTTCTGCCTGTCCTGCTGGCAGCAGCTCGACTTTGTTGCAAAACCGTGGTGCGCCGCATGCGGCCTGCCGCTGGTCTTCGACCATCCCGGGGAAAATCTATGCGCAAAATGCCTGGTGGACCGGCCCGCCCACGACGGGGTGCGGGCGGTGGTACGCTATGACGACCTGAGTTCGTTGATCGCGATGCGGCTGAAATATGGCACGCGCCTGGGGCTCGCCAAACTGATCGCCGAACAGCTGCAGAAACATGTCGCGGACCACGCGGACAATGCCATCCTCGTTCCGGTCCCGTTGCACCGGTCACGGTTGTGGCGTCGCGGGTTCAACCAGTCGGTTCTGATCGGCCGGGAAATCGCCCGCAGTTCCGGTATCGCACTGGACCATGACGTGATCATTCGCAGCAAGGTGACGCCTCCGCTGAGGGGGATGAGCGGTCAGCAACGGCGGAAGACCGTCGACAGGGCATTTGCACTGCGCCCGGACGCGCAGCAAATCCTTGCCGGCAAGTCGGTTCTGCTGGTCGACGATGTCTATACAAGCGGTTCGACCAGCAATGCCTGTGCGCGGTTGCTGAAAAAGCGGGTGCCAATCAGGTGCTCGTATTCTGCTGGGCACGGGTTATAGGCAATAGCGAAAATATCTGAAATGCTGGCCCAGCAGTGATTGCTTGAATTTGCCGTGCGGACAGCCCATTTGCAGATTCAAGGTAGAAAGAGCAAATTATGGCTAAAGTTGAAATATATACCAAATTTACCTGTGGCTTCTGCTTTCGTGCGAAAGCCTTGCTGGAAGGCAAGAATGTCAGTTTCGATGAAACGGACATCAGCATGGGTGGCGAGAAACGCGAGGAGATGATCCAGCGGTCCGGCGGCAGAATGACGGTGCCGCAGATATTCATCGATGACCGTCATATCGGCGGATCGGACGATCTGGCTGCCCTGGACCGGTCGGGCGAGCTCGACGCGCTTCTGGCGGGCTGAACCGGGTTGAAAATCGCGCTGGCCCAGATGAACAGCGGTATTGTTCCGGAGGACAATGCCGACCAACTCTGTTCGTCCATTGCGGAAGCCGCTGCGGGTGGCGCTACCGTGATCTTCACCCCCGAAATGAGCGGACTGCTGGACCGGGACCGGTCACGCGCGGCATCGGCGATTCGCAGCGAACCGGAGGATGCGGTCCTGTCCGCCGTCCGGTCTGCGGCGCAGAAGGCGGGGATATGGGTGCAACTGGGCTCGCTGGCGATCAAGAACCCGGATGATCCCGGTGCGAAATGGAACAACCGCTCCTATCTGATCAACCCTCGGGGCGATATCACCGCGCGCTATGACAAGATCCACCTGTTCGACGTTGATCTTGGTCCTGATGAATCGCAGCGGGAATCCTCGGCCTATGCCGGCGGACGCAACGCAGTGGTTGCGCCGGTTGGCGAAGCGACACTTGGCCTGTCGATTTGCTATGATCTCCGCTTTCCGGCTCTGTACGAGGCCCTGACCAATGCGGGCGCGGACATATTGTCGGTACCCGCTGCCTTTACCGTGCCCACCGGGAAGGCCCATTGGCAAATCTTGCTGCGTGCCCGCGCGATCGAGGCAGGGGCCTTTGTCGTCGCAGCCGCGCAATATGGCCAGCACGAAGATGGCCGGTCAACTTACGGCCATTCGATGGTCGTCGATCCCTGGGGCGACATCCTCCTCGACATGGGGGAGGGGGCAGGGATAGGTTTCTGCGACCTGGATATCGGGCAGGTAAAGGCGGTGCGTTCACGCATTCCTGCCGTTGCCAATCGCAAAAGCTTTGCCAAGCCGGTACCAACAAGATGATTATTTTTGACCTGATCTGCGCCGATGGCGAGCATCGATTCGAGGGCTGGTTCGGATCCTCGGACGATTATGCCGATCAACAGGCTCGCGGCCTGCTGGACTGTCCCGTGTGCGGCAGCGGCAATATTGCCAAGGCGGTGATGGCCCCAAATCTGGGCCGCAAAGGCAATCAGCAAGCCGCGTCGGCCAGACCTGCGGAAGAGCGTACCGAAATGCCGGTCGCTGCCAAGCCGGTTTCCAATGACGTGGCGGTGCCGGCCGAATATCGGGAAATCATCGGCAAACTGGCCGAAGCGCAAGAAAAGATGCTGGCCAGTTCCGAATGGGTCGGTGACAAATTTGCCGATCGGGCGCGCGACATTCATTATGGCGACGCGGAGGAGAAACCGATCCACGGCACGGCCTCGCAGGAAGAAGTGGCCGATCTGGCAGAAGAAGGCATTGCGGCGCTTCCGCTGCCGCTGCCGGTCTTGCCGCCCGAATCGAAAAATTGACTGTGGCATGCGCCCGCCGATCTGGCTAAACATGCCGCCACAGCGCCCGTAGCTCAGTCGGATAGAGCATCAGATTCCTAATCTGGGGGCCACAGGTTCGAATCCTGTCGGGCGCACCAATATTTTCAATGACTTAGATGAAATTTCAAGAAAGCTTGAAAGGCTTAGGCTCGGTATAGGCTCGTATTTTATTCTGTGACGATGGCACCTGTTTGTAGGGTTGTGCCAGCTGTTAGTAATGCTAGCCATCAAATGGCGCAAATATGCATGGATTTCCTTCGGGAAGTCGGCGAGGTTTTCGACGGGAAGGTCGTCGCTGGTAAAGATCTGCAGATTTTCTAACGCGCAAGGTCGCGGGAAATAGTTTATATTGTGAAGGGCGCCGTGATCGATATGTCATCGGCCCCGGCAATAGGGTTGAGAGGGGTTCCCGGTGCGATTCATCAGGACCAAGATCAACGTCGAACAGGTGGATCTTGTCATAGCGCGCGGTGATACCGCCCGAGGGTTGGGTGTTGCCCGTCAGATCCGGTCGGGGATCTGCCATGTAAATGGTGCGACCGTGCACGACGAGGCGCAGATGCCCTTCGGCGGCGTCGGCGCGTCCGGCTATGGCCGCTTTGGCGGCAAGGCCGGTATCGACAGCTTCACCCAATTGCGCTGGATCACTATGGAGACCCAGCCCGGGCATTATCCCATTTGAGGAGCAGAGCGGCGAGAGCATAGCTAAGCGAGCAATATTCTGCCGGCGAAAGCCGGCGACCGGATATGAGAGTGAATATGCACTCAGCCGGTCTGGATCGACCTCGACAGCCGGACCTCAATCAGGGTTCACGCGCTATGTAGAGAGGCCCGATAGTCGGAACGATATTCGACAGCTCTGCTCCCGGGCGTGCTCATCATTCTGCGTGGCCCTCCGGCTATCAGTCCCGCCACTGCGTCAGGCCAGTGCAACGATGCTCGCCAGAATGAGCCGAACAAGATCGGCCTGTCCGCGGGTTCCGGTTTTGCGTAAATCCGTTTTGAATAGAGTCGCGTGGTCTCGTGGGTAAGGCCCAGCAGCGTTGCTGCTTCCCGGATTGTCACGCCATGACTGATATGCAGGGCCAGGCGGGCTTCCTGCAGGGTCAGGCCGAAAAGATTGGCGAGATGCTGGCTGCGCTCGGCGTTGCTGGTTCGCTCGCCGTGAACAAAGGCAATAGCAACCGGCTGGAGCGCACCGGGCAGATCGGCCGGCGGGTTGGTGAGCAACATGTCCAGCCATGGTTCGTCCGACAGATGGACCGAGCGGACAACGGTTTCCCCCGCTTGACGCAATTTCAGAAATTTGCGCAATACACCCTGCGCGTCGGCCTGCTCGGCCACGAGACGTCCGTCCGGCGATTTGCGTAGGGTTTGCGCTTCCTGCACCAGGGCTTCTGCCTGTTCGCTCATGTCAATGACCCGGCCGGACCCATCAAGCATGAACCAGCCGAAATTCAATCGCATGATCGCATCGGCAGAAATCCCCGCTTTCAGCCGTTGTCTTTCCAGTTCGGCATGGGTGCCGGCGGCAATCGCCAGATGATTGGCAAGCGATCCCAGCAGCGCGCCGTCACTCGCCGAAAAATCGCTCTTCTTGCGCCCGAGCGAAATCCAGATCTGTCCGCCATTGGGTTCAGTCACACGCATGTTGCGGGCAAAACGGATATCGGGATCCTGCATGAACAGCGTCTTGAAGCGGCTTTGCAGGGGGTCGCTCGAGTCTATGAATTCGTTCAGCGAATAGACCCGGTTTGGCCGCATGGCCTTGTGCGGGAGCGCTTGCGAATTGCCGAATTCCTGTCGGTAGATTTCGTTGATATCCCCCAGGTCGTCGTCGACAGCGGGAATCCGGACCGATTGCAACCAGTCATGATCGCCCTGAAACAGCAGTCTTGCATAATCGGCGGCGGTTCTGCGACGCAACTGCTCCAGAAATTCCTCCCACGGGGCGCCCCGAGGGTGCCGCGATGCAACGCGGCGACCAGGTCATGTTCTTCGCTGTAGATTACGGCCATTTCTCGTGCATATCCCATTTGGGAACTACATGCCAGTCGAAAGCGGCTATTGTGTCCGGGAACGATCAAGGATGGAATGACAAGTGACCCGTATCTTAACCCATTTGGAGCGGCTTGAGGCTGAAGCCATTCACATTATGCGAGAAGTGATGGCCGATGCGCAGAAGCCGGTGATGATGTACAGCGTCGGTAAGGACAGCGCGGTGCTGCTGCATCTGGCCAAAAAGGCATTTTATCCTTCGCCACCGCCGTTTCCCCTGCTCCATGTCGATACGACATGGAAATTCAAGGACATGTACGCGCTGCGTGAAAAGGCGGCGCAGGATGCCGGGATGGAGTTGATCGTGCATCACAATGCCGAAGCTCAGGAACGGGGAATCAATCCGTTCGACCATGGCCCGCTGCACACCGATATGTGGAAGACCGAAGGGCTGAAACAGGCCCTCGACCTGCACGGATTTGACGTGGCCTTCGGGGGCGCGCGTCGCGACGAGGAAAAAGTCGGGCTAAGGAACGGATTTTTCCTTCCGCACTGCCAGCCACGGATGGGACCCGAAAAACCAGCGGCCCGAATTGTGGAATCTCTACAACGCCAGGAAGGCGAAGGGGGAAAGCATTCGCGTCTTCCCGATCAGCAACTGGACCGAGCTGGATATCTGGCAATATATCATGGCCGAGAATATCGAGATCGTACCGCTTTATTTTGCGGCACCCCGTCCGACCTATATTCATGAAGGTGGTCTGTTCATGGCGGATGATCTGGACCGGCTGGAAAAGGTCATGGGCAGGAAGCCCGAAATCACCACGCGTTCGGTCCGTTTTCGCACCTTGGGCTGTTTCCCGTTGACCGGTGCCGTCGAGAGTTCGGCATCGACGCTGTCCGAAGTCATTCAGGAAATGCTGCTGACAACCACCAGCGAACGCCAGGGGCGGATCATCGACAAGGATGAAGGCGGTGCTGGCATGGAGAAGAAGAAGCAGGAGGGCTATTTCTGATGACCGAACAGACCGGAAATGATCCGATTTACAAAACCGATGCGCTGATCGCCGAGGATATCGACGCCTATCTCGCGCAGCACCAGAACAAGGAACTGCTGCGTTTCATCACCTGCGGCAGCGTCGACGACGGCAAGAGCACGCTGATCGGCCGTTTGCTGTACGACAGCAAGATGATCTTTGAAGATCAGCTGACCGCGCTGGAAGCCGACAGCAAGAAGTCCGGCACCCAGGGGCAGGAGATTGATTTTGCCCTGCTGGTCGACGGTCTCGCCGCCGAGCGCGAACAGGGTATCACCATCGATGTTGCCTATCGTTTCTTCTCGACCGAAAAGCGCAAGTTCATTGTCGCCGATACGCCGGGCCACGAACAATATACGCGAAACATGGTGACGGGTGCATCGACTGCGGATGCTGCCGTCATACTGGTGGATGCCCGCAAGGGGATCTTGGTCCAGACGCGGCGCCATTCCTATCTGGCCCATCTGCTCGGGATCAAGAATCTGATTCTGGCGGTGAACAAGATGGACCTTGTCGACTTCAGTCAGGACATATTCGATTCAATCGTCGAAGATTATCGCGAATTTGCCGCAGAAATCGGCATCGAAAGCTTCACGGCGATCCCGATTTCCGGCTTCAAAGGCGACAATATCACCGAGGCCCCGTCGGCCCATACGCCTTGGTACGAGGGTCCCGCGCTTATCGCCCATCTCGAAAATATCGAGATCACGGCCACGGTTGCGCAGGATAAGCCGTTCCGGATGCCGGTCCAGTGGGTCAACCGTCCCAATCTTGACTTCCGCGGTTTCTCCGGGCTTGTTTCCGGGGGCACTGTGAAGCCGGGTGATCCTGTGCGCGTTGTGCCGTCGGGCAAGAACAGCCGGGTGAAGAGCATCGTGACTCTGGATGGCGAACTCGACGAAGCGGTCGCTGGCCAGTCGGTCACGATCACGCTGGAAGACGAAGTGGACTGTTCGCGTGGCGATGTAATCGCGGCGGCAGGGGATCCGCCCGAAGTTTCGGACCAGTTTGAATCCACGATCGTGTGGATGAGCGACGAAGCGTTGAAGCCCGGTCGCGGCTACTGGCTCAAGCTGGCGACGCAGACGGTCAGCGCGTCGGTCCAGGAGCCCAAATATGAGATCAACATCAACACGATGGAGCATCTCGCAGCCAAGACGCTGGAACTGAACGGCATCGGCGTGACCGAAATCCATACCGACAAACCGATCGTGTTCGAGGCTTATGCCGACAGCCGGCAACTTGGCGGTTTCATTTTGGTCGACAAGATTACCAATGCGACCGTCGCCGCCGGGATGTTGCATTTCAGCCTGCGACGTGCCGATAATGTCCACTGGCAGCCCACCACGATTACGCGGGAAGAACATGCGGCGCTGAAGAACCAGACCCCGCGGGTCCTGTGGTTCACCGGTCTTTCCGGCTCGGGCAAATCGACGATTGCCAACGAGGTCGAGAAAAGTCTCAATCTGATGAATCGCCACACATTCCTTCTCGACGGGGACAATGTGCGGCACGGATTGAACAAGGATCTCGGCTTTACCGAAGCGGACCGGATCGAGAATATCCGGCGCGTTGGCGAAGTCGCGAAATTGATGACCGATGCCGGATTGATCGTGCTGACAGCCTTTATCAGTCCGTTCCGCGCGGAACGGCAAATGGTGCGTGAAATGCTGTCCGATGGAGAGTTTATCGAGATATTTGTCGACACACCACTCGAGGTTGCCGAACAGCGCGACGTCAAGGGGCTCTACAAGAAAGCCCGCAGCGGCAAGCTCAAGAATTTCACCGGTATCGATAGCCCGTATGAATCTCCTGAAAACGCGGAAATTCGGGTGAATACCGTTGAAATGACCCCCACAGAAGCTGCCGAATATATCGTTCGCCAGATCATGCCGCTGAAATGAGTAAAATTATGACCGATGCCGATCTTGCCGCCCATCTTGCTCATGTTGCCGGACGAATTCTGCTCGAAGTTCGGGAAAGTGGAATGTTCGAGGGCAAAGCTCTCGGCAAAGCCGGAGACCAGACCGCCAACGAGTTTCTTGTCCATGCCTTGCGTCAGCAACGGCCGGAAGACGGACTGCTGTCGGAAGAAAGCAAGGATACCGATGAACGGCTCGACAAATCCCGTGTCTGGATCATCGATCCGGTCGATGGCACGCGGGAATATGGCGAAGCGCGCTCGGACTGGGCCGTGCATGTCGCACTGGCGATCGACGGGGTGGCCTCGGTCGGGGCCGTCGCGCTGCCGGGGCAGGATGGTGGCACTGTCCTGCGCAGCGACAAAGTCGGTGACCTGCGCGCGCATGACGGCCCGCCCCGGCTTGTCGTCAGCCGTACGCGGCCGGCAGCAGAAGCGGTTGCAGTAGCAGAGCGATTGGGCGGCGAATTATTGCCGATGGGTTCTGCCGGCGCAAAAGCCATGGCTGTGGTGCAGGGGGAAGCGGAAATCTATCTCCATTCGGGCGGGCAATATGAATGGGATAGTTGCGCGCCGGCAGCGGTCGCTTCGGCTTATGGTCTCCACTGCTCGCGGATTGACGGCTCGCCGCTGGTCTACAATCAGAAAGACACCTATATGCCCGATCTTCTGATCTGCAAAAAGGAATGGGCGGAAGCGGTGTTCGACGCACTGAACGCCTGACCGGGCAGGATTTTCGGCCTTATGGCTGAACGTTGCATCAGCGAAATCTGCGCTGTTGCCGCGGCCTGCGCACCCATAGGCTTTGATGAGGCGGTTCTGTTGTGCTGGCGATGGGTCAGTCAATCGGGGCCGCAATCAAAGTCTCACGCCGCTTCGAGCAGATTTTCCAGTGCGTTACGCATCTCATGGGGTCGTTCCGCCATTTCCCACTGTTTCAGCCCATCTTCGATCAGCTTTGCATGATTGCCCAGTTCCTGTTCGCCGAACATCGCAGCGGTCCCGGCAAGCTTGTGTAATTGCTCGCGAATTTGACGAGTTTCGGCATCGGAGAAAGTGCCTTGCTTCACGAAGCGGATCACGCTGTCGATCGCCGCTTCCCGGCGCAACCGGTAGCGCTCGAACAGATCATCGGAAATATCGCTGGTCAGTTCAGTTGCGGGGGATTTTTGTGGTTCCCGCTGCCGGGGCTTGAGCCAGTGTTGCAGAACGGTCTTGAGATCGGAAATATCGACGGGTTTTGATATATGCGCCTGCATCCCTGCCTCCAGGCAGTTTCGAATATCATCGCCAAATGCGTTTGCCGTGACTGCGATAATCGGCAGCTGTTCTGCCGATATTCCGCTGGTCCGGATTATGCGGGTGGCTTCATATCCGTCCATGAAGGGCATCTGGATATCCATCAGCACGAGATCAAACGGATTGTCTTCGGCTACCGACTGGCTAATTTGGGCAACGGCCTCGGTTCCATCCGAAGCCAGTTCGGTTTTATAGCCCAGTCGCTTGGTCATCGCCTGAATGAGAATTTGGTTCACATCATGATCTTCGACCAACAGCAGCCGGGCCTTTGCGGACAGGGAATTGTCAGCTGCAGATTTCCGAGCCAGGGGCGCATGTACGACCGCCCTGCCTATGTCCTGATCATGCTTCATGCTTTGTCCTTTCTTTTCGGGCCTGTGCCAATCAGGCTCCGATGTCGGTCAGGATTGTATTTGGCCCATGATGAAAGACGGTGATTCTGGGCTTCGATTAAGTATCGATATTCGCGTTGCTCGCTAGCGGGCCTGCCGCCAACGGCCGACGAACAGCTCTCCACCGCTATCTCCCTGCCTACCGATCCAGCGGAAGGACACTGATTTTCTGGTCCGAATTGTCAGAACTGGAGATGCAAAATCGCCAGCTATTCTGCCGGATATTGGCGTTGCTCACCTAATAGTTCGACCCAGAATGGTTAATTCTCGGCCGTTCGGTCCGTAATTACATCGAGACGTGATCAGGATCGATTTGATTTAAATCTATCTGTTTCAATTTTCCGCACCGGGTTGGGCGGGAAAGGCAAAGACAAAGGAACTGAAATTGGCCACTATCCTGTTTGCAGATGATGACGCCCTTCTGGGCGATCTGGTTTATCACAAGCTCGAGTCTTGCGGTCACAAGGTTGTTGTGGTTGACAATGGCTATAGCGTCCTGTCCGCCGCACTTCGGGCTCTGCCCGATCTTATCATTCTGGATAACCGTATGCCCGGACTAAGGGGACCGGAAGTCTTGCCCGTCCTCAAAAGGCAGGCAAGGACCTCTGCCATCCCGGTTCTGGTTCTGACCAGCCAGACAGGTAAAAACGCCATGGCTGAAGCCTTTCGGGCCGGCGCCGCAGATTATATGGCAAAACCGTTTCTGCCTCAGGATCTGGCTGATCGAATATCATCCCTGCTGGGTTCGCAGGAATCCCTGCAACAAGTTGGGCAACATTTATGAACGTGCCGTTGAAACGATTTGCTCGCAAGTTGCGAGAAAATGAAATTTTTCCCATGAACGTCACCACCGGCGCCACATTGCTGTTTGGTACGATCGTGTTGCTGGGTGTGACTATCTTTGCGTGGAATCTGACCAAGACAACCACATATGAACGTAATTTTGCCGCCTTTGAAACCTTGTCCAAAGACAGTGAACTGGCGCTTACCCACAGGATAGAATCTTATCGGCAAGCGCTGGATAGCGGTGCAGCCTTGTTCGCTTCATCCGATCGCGTCGCGATAAGCGACTGGAAGACTTTCGTCGATATTCTCAAGATCGAGGAAACACTGCCCGGTATCAACGGGATTGGCTATATCGAACAGGTCTTGCGCTCCAGGGAAAGCGCCTTTCTGGCCGATCTTTCTTCCCGCGGGGTCACCGATTTGGAGGTCTATCCGCGGACGCAATGGTCCGAGATATTGCCCATAACCTATATCGAGCCCATGTCGATCAACAAGGAAGCCGTGGGCCTGGATATCGGTTTCGAAGCAAACCGTCGCTCTGCGGCCTATCAGGCAAGGGACAGTGGCAAGGCGACCATCACGAAGCGCATATTTCTGGTACAGGACAAAGAGAAAAGTGCAGGGTTCCTGTTGCTTCGGCCCATTTATGAGTCCGGGCGTCCGCTGAATTCCGTATCGCAGCGCCGCGCCGCCTTCCGCGGCTGGGTCTACGCTCCGTTCATCGCTTCCCGGTTCATGAAGGGGCTCACTGCAAGTCAGGGCACGAATTTCCGGATCACCGTTTATGATGGCAAATCCACGAATGATTCAGAGCTGATTTTCGAGAGTAAATCAGACGCTGAGAAATCTCGTAAAGCGCGCTATTCGGTCACCAAAGTCTTGCCGATGATGGGGCAGGAATGGACTGTTTCCTGGGACAGCACACCGGAGTTCGAGGCCAATGTCGGAACGCAGGAGCCCAAGTTCGTTCTCATCGGCGGGCTGGCTCTTGTTCTCGCCTTCGCCACTCTGGTGATGTTCTATGCCCGCCGCGAAGCCTATGTGCGACAGGAGGTCAAGAACAAGACACAGATACTCGTCGACAAGGAGAGAGAGATCGTCAGCGCGCTCGAGGTTGCCAAGGCTGCGACTGGCGCAAAGTCCAAATTTCTGGCCAATATGAGTCATGAAATCCGTACCCCGATGAACGGTGTGATCGGTTTTACGCAATTGCTGGATGATGGAACACTGAACGAGACGCAAAAGAAATATGTCGGGCTGATCGCCGATTCCGGTTCGGCGATGATGACGTTGCTCAACGATATTCTGGATATTTCGAAGGTCGATTCCGGAGCGATGACAATTTCGCCCGAACCGTTTGACATTCGGCATTTGCTGAACAGTTGCGTCAAGATTTTTTCCCCCAATGCGGAGGAAAAGCATCTGACTATCCTCGTGGAGGTGGACAAGAATGTACCGCAATGGATTCAGGTGGACGGTTTCCGTTTGCGGCAGATCGTGATGAATCTTCTCGCCAATGCCATCAAATTCACGGAAACCGGATATATTACAATTTCGGCTTCGTTCAGCGAGGCAGACAAGCCGGAACTGTCTATCGCGGTGGCCGATACCGGCGTGGGTATTGCACCGGATCGACAGGAAGCAATTTTTGAACCGTTCATCCAGGAGGATGATTCCACCGCCAGAAAGCATGGTGGCAGCGGCCTGGGTCTGACAATCAGCAAGCAGCTGATCGAGCTCATGGGCGGTGCAATTCTTCTGGAAAGCTATGTCGGTCGCGGTTCGAAATTCACTGTGCAAATACCGGTTGACCGGCTGGAGCAGGGCGGGACCAAGAATCTTATTACATTCCCAAACCAACCGGAGTGCCCGGACAAAATGGCGCAAACGCGCTGCGCATTCTGGTGGCGGAGGACCACGATGTTAACCAGGTGCTGATCGGGGAAATGCTGACCAGGCTTGGCTATCAATATGAGCTGGCCGTCGATGGCGCAGAAGCGGTTGCCATGATCAGAAAAGCCGAATTTTCGGAAAATCAATATGATCTTGCCCTGATGGATTTGCAGATGCCCTATGTGGACGGGATCAAGGCGACAAGAATGGTTCGCGAGCAGGGGATTGATGCGAAAACGCTTCCGATCATCGCGCTGACCGCCAATGCGTTCGAGCAGGATATCGAACAATGTATCGCAGCGGGAATGCAGGCCCATCTCGCAAAACCACTGGCGATCGAGGCGCTGCGCAAGACAGTACTCGACTGGGCCGCCTGATGACATCGCGTCTGTGAATGAGCCAAAATGGCGTCATGCAAGGTGAAAGCGATAGCGAAATCCCGCAACAGAAACATCATGCCAGATCAACCTGGGTTGCATACCTTTTGATCCCACCCGAAGAAGGATGAACAAGTGCCCCATATTTTCGACAGTGCGGTTGAAGCA